>QILY01000318.1 GCA_003232155.1 Maribacter sp. | reverse complement strand
AATTCTTTTTCTGAAACGGGTTTTTCTACAGTTTCTGATTCTTTTTCATCTTCAGTATTTTGCTCCTCAACAAGTATAGTATTCTCATTACCTAAATTAAAATTAACAGATTCCCTACGCTTAGAGGGATTGCTTAAAAAGTAAGAAGCGATAATCTCAAATGAAGGGTCTCTATCACTTATACCCTCACTAGTACTGAATTCTATTAATGCTCCTAGTGAAAACCTGTTGAAAACAGTTCCACCAGCTCCGGCCGAAATACCATAAAAACTGTTGTATCCAGTTTGAGCCCAATATCTTTTTGTACTAAATAATACATTTGCACCAACTTGGTTTTGCTGCTCTGGTATGGTTCTTATGTATAATGATGGACGAAAAAAAGCTGTAGCATCTGAAACAATAGCAGGGAAATCATAGGAAACCATACCCATAAATAATTTATCAGAGGCAACCGTATTACTTTCTTTATCGGTAATATTATAATCAAACAAATTTTCAGATGCTAGACTAAAAGATAAATTTTTAAATGATAAATTAATACCAGGTGCAAATTGTAATATAAAATCATTAGTAATAGTTGATTGGGGAATTCCTGGTATAGGGGCAACTGTAAACCGGTCATCAGCTAACTCCTGTGTAAAACCAAATAAGTTGGCACCAAAAGAAAGTTTCACTAAAGAATTAAACTTAATTTCGTAAGCATAATTAACTATCCCTCCTGTATTGAAAAACACACCTGTATTATGCTGAAAAAAGCCTACTCCAATAGCAGAATTACTTCCAATTTTTCTAGTATAGTTCAAAAACAAAGTTGTTGGGTCAGCATCAATATTCTGCCATTGCCAGCGTGTCCATAATGAAATGGACTGTGGATTATTACGATCTAAAGAAAAAGTAGGGTTAAATAAGCTTGAATTATACTCAGTAAGCGCATGTTGTCTTAAACCTGCAGGAAGCGAAACATCTTGAGACATAACCCTAGATAAGGTCATGAATATAAAAAAGAAGACAAATTGTTTACGCATATACAAAAAAACGAAAAACCTTTAGTTCTATATACTTTTTTCCACTATTTTTAGTTAGAACAAAACGAAAACTTTCAAAAACCATCTACTCATATGAAACAACTAAAAACAGTACTTGCTATATTTATATTACTTGGTTTTTCTTCATGTAAAGATGAGCAAAAAATAGAAAACGTACCAAATGAAGTTAGTGTTTCTACATTCTATTTTATTCGACATGCCGAAAAAGACAGAACAGACCTTGATAATGTTGACCCCGAATTAACCCAAAAAGGCTTGGGCAGGGCCATGCATTGGGCTGAAATTTTAAAAGACATTGAACTCGATGCCATTTATAGTACAGATTACTTAAGAACATCGATGACTGCAGCAGCCACATCAGTTAAAAAAGATATTAATGTGCAATATTATGATCCCCGTGCTATGGATGTAGAGCAATTTAAAATAGATAACTTAAACAAAAGCGTTTTAGTGGTCGGGCATAGTAATACCACTCCTGATTTTGTAAATAAAATGATTGGGGAAGAAAAATATGCTTCATTGGATGATACTAACAACGGGACGCTCTTTATTGTTCAAATGATAAATGAAACAATAACTGTTCAACAACTTTACTTCAATTGTAACTGTCCAGAATAGAACTCGTCTTGAGTTTTTGTTTCCTACCTGGCCGGCAGGCAGGTACCTGCTAATTATGATTTTCTATATATGCAAATTGTATATAAAATTATTGTCCTTATTTTTACCAGATGCTACAGGCAAACGTCAACATTAAAAATAAACGTGCTCGATTCGAATATGAAATACTAGACAAATACACTGCGGGTATTGTATTGGGGGGCACCGAAATAAAATCAATACGCTCAAGTAGAGCTTCTATTTCAGAAAGTTTTTGTGAGTTTAATAATAAAGGAGAACTTTTTATCATAAATATGACCATTGAAGAATATTCTCATGGTTCACATTACAATCACAAGCCAAAAGCGCAAAGGAAATTACTTTTAAATAAAAGGGAACTGAAAAAATTACATCGGGAAGTCAACACTTCAGGACTTACCATTATTGCGTTAAACCTATTTTTGAATGACCGCGGACTTGCCAAACTCAATATTGCATTGGCCAAAGGGAAAAAACTATATGACAAACGTGAAACTATGAAGGATAGGGACAACAAGAGAGACCTTGATCGCATCAAGAGAAATTTCAATAACTGAACTCGTCTTGAGTTTTTGTTTCCGGCCGGCCGGCCGGGCAGGTATCTGCTAATTTTTATCTTCTAATAGAGGTACAAATCGAAAAGACCCAAACTCTTTTTTTTCAAACTTCTTTTCTGATTTTCTAATATATAGTGTCATAATTTGTTCATCAATACCCAGAGGAATAACTAATCGCCCTCCTATTTTCAATTGGGACATAAGTGCTTTTGGCACCTCAGGGGCACCGGCTGTAACAATAACGCCATCAAAAGGAGCCTCTTCTGGCATTCCTTTATAACCATCACCAAAAATCACTTTCTTTGGTCTATACCCCATTTTTTTAAAAAAAATATTAATTTTTTTAAAAAGCTCCAATTGGCGTTCTATGGTATAAACTTTAGCTTTGAATTGTAATAAAACAGCCGTTTGATAACCACTACCCGTTCCAATTTCTAAAATTTTATGATTTGGTTTTATTTCTAAAAGTTCTGTTTGAAAAGCAACGGTGTAAGGCTGCGAGATAGTTTGTTCCGCTCCAATAGGAAAAGCTTTGTCTTGATAGGCATGCCCCTCAAAACTACTATCTATAAACAAATGTCTTGGAATGGTTCGTATAGCATCTAGCACCATTGTATGGGTAATGCCTTTTGATATGAGAACATCGGCCAATTTATTTCGCATGCCCCTATGTTTATAGGTATCTTTCATCTATTCAATTTTTATATTTCAAAAAAGACAGATGCAATTTCCTTAAAAATAACAGCACGTATTTAGGAGTAATATTAATCATTCGAAAGTCTTGGTTTTGGTAGTGCGAAGGTGAAAAAGTTTATCGGATTCCAACATCGGTTTTTAGATGAGTTCTATGTTTCATTTAAATTGAAGGGGTGTTTGTTTATTAAAATCCATAGCTGTTATAGAACTTCCGTTAATTTTTGTGGTATCCCAATCTTGAGTGATTTTCCAGAATCCATCTACCTTTTGCAAAACAATATGAAACTGTCCGTATATAGTTTCAACTTCTTTCTTAGTAATGAAATCTAGCCTATAGAACCCTACTTCATATGAGGTTGTTGCATTAGTGTGCCTACTATCAAACCAAAAATTCAATTGAATAGTGGTGCCATTCGTCTTATTTTCTTCAAATCGTTTTAAGTTGGCCATTTTAAATTTATTTTCGGTATCAATACCATTGGGTGTAACCCGTATAACTTCATCAGCATAGAGTGCATTCAATTTTTCACCATCTATGTTTTCAAAAGCTTCTTTAAAGGGTTTCCATAAATTTTCATCTATTTCTTTCTGCATTATCACTGCATCTTGTGCTACTATATTTACTACAGAGAATAATAGGACTATTACACTTATTTTATACATGACATTTTTGTTTTTAATATTAAAAAAAGATGGTTTAAAGAAGGTACGCTATTCAAATAATGAACTCGTCTTGAGTTCAATATAGTAAAAATATCATTTTACAGCTAATTCAAATTATGCCCAAGGTAATTAAACAAATCTCCCTATTTTTGATAAAAATATAAAACATATGCTCAAAGTTGGCGTGTTAGGAGCAGGACACCTTGGAAAAATACATCTTCGCTTACTCAATGAATCCAAAAAATATGAATTGGTGGGTTTTTATGACCCAGATGCAATACATGGTAAAAAAGTCGCCGATGAATTTGGGTATACATATATTGACAATATAAATACGCTTATTGATACCGTCGATGTCGTAGATATTGTTACCCCTACCCTTTCTCACTATGATTGCGCTAAACGCGCCATTGAAAAAGGAAAGCATATATTTATAGAAAAACCTATAACAAATACATTAGAAGAGGCCGAAGAGTTGCTTTCTTTAGAACAAGAATTCAACGTAAAAGGTCAAGTGGGCCATGTTGAGCGATTTAATCCGGCATTTATTGCTGTAAAGAACGATATTCTGAATCCAATGTTTATTGAAACCCACAGACTGGCTGAGTTTAATCCTCGCGGTACAGATGTTCCAGTAGTTCTTGATTTAATGATTCATGATATTGATGCGATATTAAGTGTGGTAAACTCTGAAGTAAAACAAATAAATGCAAGCGGGGTATCCGTCATTAGTAATTCACCTGATATTGCCAATGCACGAATAGAATTTGAAAACGGATGCGTAGCAAACCTCACAGCAAGTAGAATCTCTTTAAAAAATATGCGAAAATCACGTTTTTTTCAACGCGACGCCTATATTTCAGTAGATTTTTTAGAAAAACAGGTTGAAGTGGTTAGAATGAAAGATGCCCCTGAAAATCCTGGTGATTTTGATATGATATTACAGAATGCGGAAGGGTTTAAGAAGCAAATCTATTTTGAAAACCCTGATATTGAAGAAAACAATGCCATTTTAGATGAGTTGGAAACTTTTGCCGATGCGATAAATAACGATACCATACCAGTGGTTACATTAAAACAAGGAACACTAGCTTTAAATGTAGCATTGCAGATTATTGCGTGTTTTGGAAAATAATTTAAGTTAAAAATAAAGATGTCTGGTCGAGCGCAGTCGAGAGACCTGCTTAAGGAAAAAAGATTCCCGACTTCTCGGGAATGAAAGTAAAATATCTTATTTATGAAAAATATAGCTGTAATAGGTGCTGGAACCATGGGGAATGGAATAGCTCATGTCTTTGCCCAAAATGGATATCATATAAACTTGATTGATATCTCTCAGGCATCACTAGATAAAGGTGTAGCTGCCATAGCCAAAAACTTAGATAGAATGGTTTCTAAAGAAATCATATCTGAAAAAGATAAATCGGACACGCTTGGCAATATCGAAACCCATGTATCAATATCTTCTGGTATTCAAGATGTGCAATTGGTTGTAGAAGCAGCAACTGAAAATATTGATTTAAAATTGAAAATTTTTAAAGAGTTAGATGAACTCTGTGCTACAGAAACCATTTTGGCAACCAATACCTCTTCCATTTCAATAACTCGAATTGCCGCGGTGACCCAAAGGCCCGAAAAGGTTATAGGTATGCACTTTATGAATCCGGTGCCCATAATGAAGTTGGTTGAGATTATAAGGGGGTACAGTACTTCAGATGAAACCACTCAAGTGATTATGGAGCTTTCTGAAAAACTAGGGAAAACACCTACTGAAGTTAATGATTATCCAGGTTTTGTTGCCAACCGAATTTTAATGCCCATGCTAAATGAGGCTATTGAAACTTTATACAATGGTGTTGCCGGTGTTCAAGAAATAGATACCGTAATGAAATTGGGTATGGCGCACCCTATGGGGCCTTTGCAATTGGCAGATTTTATTGGTTTAGATGTATGCCTCTCTATTTTAAACGTAATGTATGATGGATTCAAAAATCCGAAATATGCTCCTTGCCCACTTCTGGTAAATATGGTAATGGCAGGAAAGTTAGGTGTAAAATCAGGTGAAGGTTTCTATGATTATTCCGAATCACGAAAAGCAGAAAAAGTAGCTGCCCAATTTAACTAATTAAGATATTATAAATGGCAATTGTAAAACCTTTTAAAGCCATTAGGCCTGCAAAAGACAAAGTAGCTTTTGTTGCTTCGCGATCATATCAAGAATACTCAAAAAAAGAATTGCAGGCTGCATTGAGCTTTAATCCATTTTCTTTTTTACATATTATAAATCTTGGGTATAAGTTTGATAAAAAAGTATCTGGTGCTGAACGATTTAAATTAGTTCACAACAGGTATTTAGAGTTTTTAGAAGACAATATATTACTGAAAGACGCTGATAATAGTTTCTACCTCTACCAAATCGAAAAAAATGATTTAAAATGCTGTGGTTTATTCTGTGCAACCAGTGTAAAAGATTATCAAAATAATATCATCAAAAAGCATGAGGCTACTTTACAACATCGCGAAGAACTTTTTGCTGATTATTTAAAAACAGTTGCATTCAATGCAGAACCTGTTTTAATGACCTACGCAGATAACCGATCAATTGCCGATATTATTGAAAAGGAAAAACAAAGTGAACCTGATTATTTATTTACCACAACTGATAAAGTAACTCATAGTCTATGGGCAATTTCTGATAAAAACACTATTCATTCATTAGAAAAAGAATTTCATAAAATAGATGCTTTATATATTGCCGATGGTCATCACAGGAGTGCATCATCAAACCTACTTTCTGAAAATTCTAAAAAGAACAATCCTGAACATACTGGTAAAGAGCCTTATAACTATTTCATGAGTTACTTGATTCCTGAATCGGAAATACACATTTACGAATTTAATCGGATGGTAAAAGATTTGAACGGATTGACCAAAGAACAATTTTTAATAATTCTAGATGAATTTTACAGCATTGAAAATCAAGGTTCCACAGTATATAAAGCCACTAAAAAGCATCATTTTAGCATGTATTTAGATGGTGAGTTCTATTCATTGTACCTAAGAAAAAAAGTTTATCAGTTTACCGATGTCCTCAGTGAATTAGATACCCAAATACTTTTTAAAACAATTTTAGAACCTATTTTAGGCATCAAGAACTTACGAAAAGACAAACGTATTCAATACGGATACGGAAAACATAATATAATTAAAATGAAGGATGAAATCGATAAAGGTAATTTCACCATTGGTTTTAGCCTTGTACCCATATTGCAGACGCTGGCCTGGTAATGCCACCTAAAAGTACATACATAGAACCTAAACTAAGAAGTGGATTGGCTATTTACGAATTATAGTTATTAATGAGAGCATTATTTAAGTCAATTTTTAAAAATATAACAACCTAAAAATTAATTGTTGGTAACATTACAAATAGGAACTAGATTTTAAGTTTTAGCTTTTCCACTTTTCATTCTTCACTTTTCACTGTTATGAATGGGAGCATCGTTTAAGTGTGTTAAAAAAATTAATATACGAACTAATTGACCAAACTATTAATAAGTTAAGTGTTAAAGACCAATTAATCAATGTCTATAGAACAAAATATAAGTGAAATAAAAGAAACCTTACCTGAGCATGTAAGCCTTGTAGCAGTCTCAAAAACAAAGCCTATTGCTCTTTTGCAAGAAGCTTATGATACTGGGCAACGTATATTCGGAGAAAACAAAATACAAGAAATGACCCAGAAATGGGAAGTAATGCCAAAAGATATTCAATGGCATATGATAGGTCATGTGCAACGTAATAAGGTGAAGTACATGGCTGAGTTTGTTTCATTGATTCATGGGGTAGACAGCTTTAAACTCTTAAAAGAAATCAACAAACAAGCTCTAAAGCATGACCGTGTCATTGACTGTTTGTTGCAAATGCATATTGCTGAAGAAGACACTAAATTTGGATTGAATGAAGAAGAGTTGAATACTATTATTAACTCCGAAGCTTTTCAGCAAATGAAAAACCTTAGGATTATAGGTCTAATGGGAATGGCCACTTTTACTGACAACAACGAACAAGTACGTAGAGAATTCAATCAACTAAAAATAATATATACCAAACTTCAAAAAAAATTAGAAGGTTTAACTGTTTTATCAATGGGTATGAGCAGTGATTACAAAATCGCCATTTCTGAAGGAAGTACAATGGTACGTATTGGGAGTAGTATTTTCGGAAGTAGATAGAAATCTGCAAATCATTAACTATCCCTCAAGAGATTACTTATCTTTATCAGCAAAGCCTAAAGTTCCGAACAAGACAGAATACTACATGTACACTATTTTAGATATAGAAACTACTGGAGGAAAATATAATGAAGAAGGTATAACAGAAATTGCCATTCATAGGTTTGACGGTCATAAAGTAGTTGACAAGTTTATTTCATTGGTTAACCCTGAAAAAGAAATTCAACCTTTTGTAGTAAAACTTACTGGCATCAATAACAAGATGCTACGTACCGCTCCTAAATTTCATGAAGTGGCCAAACGCATTGTTGAAATCACAAAAGATACCGTTCTAATAGCCCACAATGCTCAATTTGACTATCGTATACTTAGAACCGAGTTTAGAAGATTAGGCTATAATTATGAGCGTAAGACCCTATGCACAGTTGAACTATCACAAAAATTACTTCCTGAGGCAGAATCGTACAGTCTTGGTAAATTAGTACGCTCATTGGGTATACCAGTAAGTGACCGTCATAGAGCAAATGGTGATGCTTTGGCAACTTTAAAATTGTTCAAGTTATTGTTGTCAAAAGACATGGATAAATCCATCATCAAAACTGTAGTGAAAGCCGAAACGCTTGGCGAGTTGTCTCCCAGTCAAATAGATATGATTGAACAATTACCATCAGAAGTTGGTGTTTATTATATGCATAATAAAGATGGGGAAATTATATTTTTAGGAAAAAGCAACAATATTAAAAAAAGGGTCAACCAGCATTTTACCAAAAGTGGAGATCGCGCCCGAAAACTACAAAAAGATACAAAAAAGGTGACCTTTGAAAAGACGGGCAACGAGCTAGTGGCTCTTTTAAAAGAAAACGAAGAACTTAAACGCAATAAAACAAAGTTCAATCAAAAACAAAAATCTAGATTATTCTCACATGGTCTATACCAAACCGTTTCAGAACAAGGCTATATTACTTTTTTTGCCGCGGCACTTAATGCAAAGGGAAGTACTGGTCTGGTTACCACATTCGCCAGTAACCACGGAGCAAAAAACTTGTTATATAAAATCACTGCAGATTTTAAACTCTGTGATAAACTAAATGGGTTTTCTGAGGCAAAGAACAACTGTTCTAAATATGAAAGCGGGACTTGTAATGGTGCATGTATCAACAAAGAAGATATAGAGATTTATAACAAAAGAGCGCGAGAAGCAATACAAACGTATTCTTTAAATAATAAGAATATCACTATTGTTGACAAAGGCCGTGAAATTGGAGAATACACAGCTATTTTAATTCAAAATGGACAGTTCAAAGGGATGGGATATTATGATTTAAACCATCAAATAAATAATATTCATATCTTAGAATCGATTATTACACCCATAAAAGGTGATAATAACACCACCCATATTATCGAATCTTATCTTAGAAAGCGTAGGGTTTTGAAAATTTTAGAAATGAAACCATAAAATTTGGAAAACAAAAAAACACCTAAGAGATGGAAAAACAGACTTCATGAAATAATTTATGAAGCTGATACCCCTATGGGCAAATGGTTTGATATTCTCCTCTTTGTCCTTATTATAGTAAGTGTCATTTTAGTGATGCTAGAGAGCGTAAAAGAAATAGACATACAATACCATAAGTTGCTCTTGACTTTTGAATGGATCGTAACTATCTTTTTTACCATTGAATATATTGTAAGAATCATAAGTATAAAGAAGCCTTTTAAATATATTTTTAGCTTTTATGGTATTATTGACTTTGTATCGACTATTCCACTTTATCTATCCTATATTTTTGCTGGATCACAAGTACTACTGGCTGTAAGAGCATTTAGATTATTGCGAATTTTCCGAATTTTAAAATTAGTCCAATTTTTAGGGGAGGCCTCATCCCTTAAAAAAGCATTAAAAGCCAGTAGAGCTAGAATTGCGGTTTTTATTTATGCCGTTCTTATACTATCTGTTATTATGGGCACAATTATGTACCTTATTGAAGATGATACCGCTGGTTTTACAAGTATTCCCAGAAGTATTTATTGGGCCATAGTAACCTTAACTACAGTAGGTTATGGCGATATTGCACCGCAAACCAGTTTGGGTCAACTTATTGCAACTATCGTTATGATCTTAGGTTATGGTATCATTGCCGTTCCTACGGGAATAGTAACCGCAGAATTTTCCAAACAAGGCAAAGCCGAAAACAATAAATTACATCTGAACACACAAGCTTGCCCCTCTTGCTCGTTAGAAGGCCATCGTGATGATGCTTCCCATTGTTTTAATTGTGGAAGTGAACTGTAATGAAAAAAACACTTGTTTCAGTCATTGGGACTACTGCCATTGGCAAGACGAGATTAGCTATTGCTCTCGCAAATTATTTTAAAACAGATATTATTTCTGCTGATTCCCGTCAGTTTTATAAGGAAATGAAAATTGGTACTGCGGTACCTTCAGCTGAAGAGCTAAAAAGTGTGCCTCACCACTTTATTCAACATAAGAGTATTTTTGAATCTTATTCCGTGGGTGATTTTGAAAGGGATGCTATCCAATGCCTTGACCAGCTTTTCAAAGAAAAAGATATTGTTGTGCTCGTTGGAGGAAGTGGTCTTTATGTGGATGCCGTAACCAAAGGTTTAGACAAATTTCCTGAAATAGACCCAAAAATTAGAGAGGCATTGGGTGTTAAGCTTGAATCTGAAGGAATACAATCGCTACAGGAACAATTGAGACAACTGGATGCATTATACTATGAAAAGGTCGATATTGAAAACCCACATAGACTCATACGTGCACTTGAAGTTTGTATTGGTTCCGGGCAACCCTACTCTTCTTTTTTAAGCAAAGAAAAACCGAAAAGGCCGTTTAATGTAATTACAGTTGGAATTTCAGCAGACAGAGAGATTATATACAATCGTATCAATAAAAGAGTAGATATAATGATGGAAGAAGGTTTATTGACCGAGGCAAGATCAGTATACCCGAACAGAAAACTAAACGCATTACAAACCGTAGGTTATAAAGAACTTTTTAATCATTTTGATGGTAATTATGATATTGATTTTGCTGTCAAAGAAATAAAGAAAAATACAAGACGGTTTGCCAAACGACAGTTGACCTGGTTCAAAAAAAACAAAAATGTCATTTGGGTTGACTATCAAGATGATATTCAGAGTATTATTATGCATATAGAAAAACAACGAAATCTTTAGTTCTTTGATTCCTATCGTATATATTGAACTCGTTTAAACTATTTGTTTGGAACCGAAAATATTCGCTTTTGTGCTCATATGAAGTCATTTTTTATTAGCATAGCTACGGTAGTCAAAAATGGCAAAATATGAGTGCAAAATGTAATATTTGCAGGTACCTGCCTGCCGTCAGGCAGGAAAGAAAAAGTTTAAACGAGTTCATTATGACTTTAATCCCATCCAAAGCAATTTCGCAAAAGAACCTGCCCTATTGGCTAAATTTCAAATTTGACAAGTGGGTTTATTCTTCTCCAGAAATTGAAATAATTCGTTATGATGAAGATTATATTTATATCAATGAATTTGATACTCAGA
>QILY01000161.1 GCA_003232155.1 Maribacter sp. | reverse complement strand
TCTACCTATCATATAATAATATTGTTTCTTCCTATGGCTTTGATAGTACCTCGGCTATAAACCAAATTAAAAATGAAGTTTCTGGATTAACCTTGATAAAAGATGAGAAAATTATCCCCCAACCATTCTACGCTTCAATGTTAAATGCAGAATCTTTAGAAAAGGAGTATACAAAGCTAGGTTCCACCACAAAACATACCCGTTTAGAACAAATGCTATTAGTTTCATTGAATAGTATCATAAAAGCATCTAAACTACCATTGACCAATCGTGTGGGATTGATTATTTCAACCACTAAGGGCAATATTGATGTTTTGGAAGCTGAAAATCCCTTTCCTGAAAATCGTGCTTATTTAGCGGTCTTGGGTAAAGCAATAAAAGAATTTTTTGGTTTTAAAAAAGAAGCTATTGTACTTTCTAATGCCTGTGTTTCAGGTGTTTTAGGAGTTGCTGTTGCCAAACGGTTTATCAATCAGGGCACCTATGACCATGTATTTGTAATTGGTGGTGATTTGGTGACTCGTTTTATATTATCAGGTTTCAATTCTTTTCAAGCTTTAAGCGATGCTCCTTGCCGGCCCTTTTGCAAAACCCGAACAGGTATAAATATTGGTGAAGTTACTGCGAGTGTTTTGGTGACTAATGACGAAAAATTGTTGGTTGATGAATCTATAGAGATTATGGGTGAAGCTTCTTGTAACGATGCCAATCATATTTCGGGCCCTTCGCGAACTGGCGAAGGTTTATACCGTAGCATTCAATCTGCAATGCAACAGGCTAATACAACTTCAGAAGGTATTGATTATATTTCTGCCCATGGTACTGCAACCGTATTCAATGATGAAATGGAAGCCATTGCATTTAATAGAACTGGGCTACAAAACACACCTTTAAATAGCCTAAAAGGTTATTTTGGACATACATTAGGTGCATCAGGACTATTGGAAACCATTATCGGTATGCACTCCTTACACCAAAATACTTTGTTTGCCTCTTTGGGTTTTCAAAAATTGGGAGTTTCAAAACCCTTGAATATTATTGAAAAGACAGAAGAAAAAGAAATCAAAAAAATTTTAAAAACCGCATCAGGATTTGGCGGATGCAATATCGCAGTAATTTTTCAGAAACCAGCTATCCTATGATAGCTAGTAAATATCATATCGAATCTTACTGCCATATCAGAGATAATACCATCTCGTTAAATGGTGGAAATCTTTTCTCGTCAGATGAAAATGATTTTCCTTCTTTTATAAAAGTCGCTTATAAACATTTTCAAATTGATCATTCCAAGTTTTTTAAAATGGATAATTTGAGCAAACTAGCTTTTATAGCTGCCGAAATGCTGTTGAAAGAAGAAACCGAAAAAAATATGGCTCTAGTTCTTTCAAACCAAGCCAGTAGTTTAGATACTGACCGAAAATATCAGGCAAGTATAACAGATCTTGAGAACAGTTATCCTAGTCCGGCAGTATTTGTATATACCCTGCCCAATATCTGTTTAGGTGAAATAAGCATTAAACATGGTTTGTATTCGGAAAACGCCTTTTTTGTTTTCGATGCTTTTAACCCAGAGACTTTATATGATTATAGCAATAGTTTACTTAATGCTAAAAAGGCAGAAAAAGTACTCTGCGGGTGGGTAAATTTTGACAAAGAAAAATATGATGCATTTTTGTACGTTGTAGCTGAGAACGGTACTTTTGCACACTCAATTGCAGAAATAACCAGATTATACCAGACCAAATGAACGAGTTAAAACAAGAATTGAAAAAGAAAATAATTGAGCAATTGAATTTAGAAGATGTAACTATTGAAGAAATTGCTGACAACGACCCTCTTTTTGGTGAAGGTTTAGGCCTTGATTCAATTGATGCACTTGAGCTTATTGTTATGCTCGATAAAGACTACGGTATTAAATTAGCAGACCCTAAAGAGGGCAAAAAGATTTTTGAGTCTATTGAAACTATGGTCGGGTATATTGCCGAGCATCGTAGTAGGTAGGTTTTTACTGTTTTTCTTCGTTACTACATAGTTTACACCCAATAAGCCCTCAAAAATCCCCCTTAAAAAAACATCCAATTATTTGTACTTTTGAATTCACACTCAATTCAGCACCAAGCATAAATGAATAAAGGCGTAGCAATTACGGGTATGGGTATTATTTCAGCTATTGGAAATACGGTAACAGAAAATTATCAGTCCCTTATTTCAGGTCAAAAGGGCATTGACCGCATTTCGCAAATTGATACCATCCACAAAGATGATATTATGGTCGCTGAAATTAATAGTAACAATGCTACTCTTGAATCAAAATTGGGTCTTCCTGCTGATAATAACTATTCAAGAACCACATTATTGGGTGTTATTGCCGCTAAACAGGCAATAGAAGATGCTCAAATAACCGATATAAAAGCCTACAAAACCGGATTGGTATCATCCACTACGGTAGGTGGCATGGATAAATCGGAACAATTTTTCTTTGATTTTGCTGAAAATAAAAGCGCACAAAAATATATTGACGGACTCCATGCAGGAGATTCTAGCCAAAAAATAGCGTCCCAATTGGGTATTGAAGAAAGTTTAGTCACTACTATTAGTACTGCATGCTCTTCAGCAGCCAATGCAATTATGTTTGGGGCTCGTTTAATAAAAGCGGGCAAATTAGATAGGGTTGTGGTTGGCGGTACTGACTGTATGTCAAAATTCACGATCAACGGTTTTAAAACCTTAATGATATCATCAGATACCTATATCGCTCCTTTTGATGAAAACCGAAAAGGATTGAACTTAGGCGAAGCTGCTGCTTTTTTAGTATTAGAATCAGATGCTGTTGTTAAAGCAGAAAATAAAAAAGTATTAGCGTATGTAAAAGGCTATGGCAATGCAAACGATGCCTACCACCAAACGGCATCTTCAGAAAATGGTGATGGCGCGACCCTAGCCATGGAAAAAGCCCTGAAAGTTGCGGGAATATCACCAAAAGACATCGATTATATAAATGCACATGGTACGGCCACACCCAATAATGACCTTTCTGAAGGAAGGGCGTTTATACGTGTTTTTGGTGACAATGTACCTTCATTTAGCTCTACCAAAGCCTTTACAGGTCATACTTTGGCAGCAGCAGGAGGTGTTGAAGCTATTTACGCTGTGCTGGCATTACAAAATAACATCATCTTTCCGAATTTGAATTTTAAAACTCCCATGAAAGAGTTTGATCTGACGCCAGAGACTCAGCTCAAAGAAAAAGAAATCAATAAAGTGCTCTCAAACTCATTGGGTTTTGGTGGTAATTGTTCTACCCTAATTTTCTCTAAAACGGCATAATGAAGAAAGTATATATCAAAAGTGTCGGTTCTGTTTCTGCTCAAAAAACATTTGACAACGCAAAGTTTTTAGATGAAATAATCGACCATGAAAATAATATCTTGCCAATAATGGATCCCAACTACAAAGAATATATTCCGCCAGTTGCTGCACGTAGAATGGCAAAGGGGATTAAAATGGGCGTTGTAGCTTCTAAAATCGCGATGGAAGAAGCTAAAGTAGATAATGTAGATGCAATTATTACTGGTACAGGTTTAGGCTGTATCAAAGATTCGGAAAAATTTGTTGGGGCTATTATTAAAGACAACGAGCAATACCTTACTCCTACTTCATTTATTCAATCTACCCACAATACTGTTGCAGGTCAGATTGCCCTCGGAATAGGTTGCAAAGGCTATAATTTCACCTATGTACATGCAAGCATTTCTTTTGAATCCGCTTTGCTCGATGCACAACTGCAACTTGAAACCAATGAGGCACAAAATATATTGGTGGGTGGTGTAGATGAGCTCACGCAGCACCATATTGATATTTACACCTTGATAGGCCATGTTAAAACAGAGCCTACAGTAGCCTCCAGACTTTTAAATTCCAATTCTAAAGGTGCTATTTTAGGGGAAGGGGCTAATTTTTTTGTTGTATCGAACCAAAAAGAAGCTTCAAATTATGCCGAACTTATAGCTGTTCAAACCTATAACACTTTAGCCATTGAAAATTTAGAAAGTGCTGCTACTAACTTTCTAAAAGAACATGATTTGAACCCAAAGGATATTGATGTTCTTATACTTGGCAGTAATGGTGATGTAGGCTTTGACACATATTACGATACTCTTGGCAAGGCACTTTTTAACAACACCCAACAATTATACTACAAACATCTAATTGGTGAGTTTCATACGGCTACTTCTTTTGCGGTGTGGTTGGGAGCTAAAGTGCTAAAATCACAAACCGTTCCTGAGGCAGTGAAATTGAATGCGATTGAAGCTTCTGAAGTGAATACTATTTTAATCTATAATCAATATAGAGGCGAAAACCATAGTTTTGTTTTACTGCGAAAATGTTAAATCATAAGACCATATCCATTTTAAGTATACTGGTTTTCATTGGTTTGATTGTGGTTGGCCAATTTGTATCCATTTCAATAGGCATGTATCTACTGCCCATTTGCTTCTGGTTATTGATGACCCTTTGCGGTTCTTTTCTCATTCAATGGAATTACCATTTTACTTCATTGCACTCAAATGCTAAGGTTCAAAAAAATCAAATCGCACTAAGCTTTGATGACGGGCCCCACCCTGAATTTACACCCAAAGTATTGCAACTACTACAAAAATATGATGCAAAAGCTACTTTCTTCTGTATTGGTCAACTGGCTGAACAACATAAAGAATTAGTTCAAAAAATAGTTGATGAAGGTCATATTATAGGAAATCATACGTATTCGCATTCTAAATTTTTTGGTTTTTTTAGCACGGAAAAAGTTGTTGTCGAGTTACAGAAAACTAATGAAATCATACATGATATCATCGGAAATCAAACGCAACTATACCGCCCCGCTTATGGAGTTACTAACCCCAATATCAAAAAAGCCATAGCAAAGACCCATTTAAAACCCATAGGTTGGAATGTACGGTCTCTAGACACCACGTATAGGTCACAGGCGCAAATTTTGGACAGAATAACACTAAGGCTGAAAAAAGGAGATATTGTACTACTACATGATACCAGCGAGAAAACGGTAGCCGTTTTGGAACAGTTATTGTTATTTTTGCAGAAGAATAACATAGAGTCGGTCACTATAGACCAACTCTTAGATATCAAAGCCCATGTATAACCCGACCCATTTATTTTCCATTTTCGCTACGCCAAGAATCTTTTTGGGCTTTCTGTTTCTTTTATTTTTTTCCAGCCTAAGTGCCCAAACAAAAATGAATGCTACTGAAGCAGCTTCACTCAAAGCTTTAGTAAAAAAAAAGGCCGCTACCACTGAAACCGTTACCAGTGATTTTATACAGTACAAACATTTAGACTTTTTATCCAATGCTATAGAATCTAGCGGTAAACTTGCCTTTAAATCTCCTGACAAAGTAAAATGGGAATATACAGCCCCATTTGAATACTCAGCACTTTTTAAAGACAAAACCCTTTACATTAATGATAATGGCAAAAAGAGTGATATGGATATGGGGTCGAATAAAATATTCGAACAACTGAACCAATTGATTATGGCCAGTATCAAAGGAGATATGTTCAACACTAATGAATTCAACATTACCTATTATAAAAAAGAGGGTGCCAGCGAAGTTCATTTTATGCCAAAGGACAAGCAATTTTCAGAATTCATCAAGACTTTCCACATTACTTTTAGTCCTAAAGGGGAAGTACAAGAAGTTAAAATGATCGAGCCTTCTGAAGACTATACCCATGTTGTTTTTAGCAATCGAATTATAAACCAATCCTTACCCGATGCGGTATTTGCTCAGTAGCCTTATTCTGGCAGTTTGTTTTTCTTGTGGCTCTTATCCCAAGAAAAATGGATTTACAGCAACTGCTAACTCCAAGGAAAATATTGTGAATCCATATTTCTCGAATACTTCCAAAGACTATGTATACAAGGCCAATATCAATGTTTTTGATAAGGTTCTTGGTGGAATTTTCATTGTCAAAAAACTGGGTGAAAACCATCACCGTGTCGTTTTTACAACTGAAATGGGAAACAAAATTTTTGATTTCACTTTCTTAGGTGATGATTTTAAAGTGAACCACATTTTAAAGGATATTGATAAAAAAATCTTGATCAACATCCTTAAAAATGACTTTAGGGTATTGGTGGCTGAAAATCCATCCATAGAAAATACTTTTTTTAAAAATCCGGACTCCATATATGAAACTCGTATTGGAACTAAAAAATACTACCATTTTTTATCAGAGAAAAAGCTTCATAAAGTCATAAGGGTCAGCAATGGGAAAGAGAAAATAGAGTTTCTGTTTTCGAAAATAAATGATGACATTGCGAAAGAAATTCAAATTATGCACAAAAACATCAAGTTAGAAATCAATTTAAAATCCTTTTAATAAATGAAAAACTTGTCTGCGTTATGCATCTTGCTTCTTGTGACCACTATGGGTTTTGGACAAATTAAGGTACAGCTGGGCATACGTTTAGGTTTGAATTTTTCGAACATATCAAATACCGATTTCAATGCGAAAAATGGCATAAATGCAACAGCTTTTGTAGAGATTAGATTTTAAGATATTATGTTGATAGAAGGGTTATATGCTATTAGTACTTTTGAAAAAGACGGACAAGAAATAAAAGCTACCGTAAAACTAAACGCTGAGCACGAAGTTTTTAAAGGTCATTTTCCAGGCAATCCTATAATGCCCGGTGTTTGTATGATACAAATGATAAAAGAGCTTATTGAGAAAGCTATTGGGAAGGAACTTTTTTTATCGGTAGCTTCAAATGTGAAGTTTATGGCAATTATCAATCCCGAAAAAAATGAGATTATTCAATTGAGCTTAACTCTTACTGAAGATGGTGATATTGTGAAAGTAAAGAATATAACTTCTTTTGATGATACTATAGCTTTGAAGTTGAGCGCCACTTTTAAAATTATTGACTAAATGAAAACATTTGTCAAGGTTTATGTACGTAT
>QILY01000230.1 GCA_003232155.1 Maribacter sp. | reverse complement strand
TACAAGCTAAAAACGCTAAAGAAAAAAAGCACAAACTAAAAGCCTCCTATTATTCCAAGATATTCAAACGATATGTCGATATCATCAGGCCCGTGATAAAGAATTATGACAAGAAATTCAAGAAGACCGATGAGCAGCGATTAGCATTTGCGCTAGAAAAACATAAATATCTATTTCTTAAATTTATAAAACAGCCTCTAGTTCCTTTTGACAACAACCAAGCAGAAAGGGATCTGAGAATAGCCTGCCCCGAATTCACTTCGGGGATCAAGGTCAAACAGAAAGTGTCAGGTTGTTTCAGGTCACAGACCCATGCGCAATACTTTGCGACAATTAGGGGGTATATCTCTACCCTAAAGAAAAACAAACAACCTGTACTCTATAATATTCAACAGGCTTTTCTTGAAAATCCATATCTGCCAATTCAAAACGGCTGAACTGTTACAAATTTATGAGGTTTTTACATGCTTATATGTAAGCAAAATTCACGAACTTTTTTTTGAATAAAATAAAAGACCAAGCCTATTGAATGCACCTAACTGATTAAATGAGGTAGTTCTTATAAACTATAAAACACCTCGCAAAAGAACACTAACCAAATAATGAACCTTATTAATTACAATACAATGAATAAAATAATAAAAGTATGCTCTTTACTCTTTTTAGCTCAGTTCTTCGGCTGTAGTGAAAATCAAGATACACCTTTAGTTGACGATACCGTTTTAAGTGAATTACAAGAATCCAAATCTAAAAGTAAAATAAACTCTGTTTCATTTAGTGATATTGAATCACTATTAAGTGATTTAAACGATAGTCAGGGAAACAATCTTTTTGAAGATGAAAAAGAGAATACAGGGCAAAATGAAAAAAATACTAATCGCAAAGCTATATTTGATAAAGATGAAATCATAAGTACTGTTGATAGTACCCAAACAACCTCTTATTCTTTTCACTTTATTTATGAAGATACCCCTGAATCGGAGTTTTATAATCTTGTTTTTACGGTTCTACCTGATGGTACTAGAACTGAACCTTTTATTCTTAAATTCGTAAGTGACCCTGATTTTTTTGAAGAATATAAAGCTAGTGACTTTGATTATGGCAAATTTACAGGAACAATAGGATTGTATAAATTTTCTGATTTTTTTGCGGACTATAATATTTTTGGAAAGTCGGAATGTGCTGGTCAGTTTGACCAATATAATGACCCTTGTTCTGTAACGCCAATTACAAATGGTAGTGGTGGTGGAGGTAGTGCCACTGGCGGTGGTACAGGTGGCAACAAAACTAGTGGATGCCAAACTTGGTCTTATTGGCAACATTGTGGAGGTACAAATACAAATCAAGCACATTCTGCACAATCTTGTGGCGGACCTGGAAGAAACGGAGCTGGCTGGGTAACTACTATTGATTGTGGAGGTGCTGAACCTAGTAACCCTAAAGATGGCAATGTTAAAAAAGATGTGGATTGTACAAATTGTAATGCTAGCGCTACCTCTGGCTTGAACGCTAGTAGTAGAGCCAAAGCACTAGTCGGTCGATTAAGGTATAAATTAAGGCTTACAAACCGAGAACGAGATTACCTTTTGGCTAATCCAAGACTTACAGAAACTGTAAATCGTATGCTGGAATCCACTGGTTATAATTATTATACAAAAAAATATATTAAAAAAGTAATTGGTCAATCGATGTCGCCAGGTGTGATTACTGCTTCTCCATTTATAAAATATCCTAAAGCCAAAGCTTTACAATACAAAAAGGATTATCCAGAACTAACAAAATATCTGATTAATGAGCTTCCGAAAATTGCGAAAAATGAAAGAATTATCAAAGAGCTTCACGAGCTTACTGATGCTCCAAAAGACACAATTAGGGAAGCTCTTCAATGGGGTAGTGGGCCTGAAATTAGAATAGAACAATTAACAGGTGAAGGTCGTGATGAAAGGTATGGTTCTTATCGAGGACATATCTTTCCTGAACTAAGAAATGTTTTATTTTTAGATGTAGATCTAGCTAAGGATATTGAAAATTTGGAAAGAAGTTCTGATTTTAGAAGTGAAATAGGGTTTCTCATCGCTGTTACAATACTTCACGAGTATGCTCATTTAGGAGATACCGTTTTTGGCGAGGAATTTTGGAGCGACCTTTTTATTAAGGACAGGAGTTTAGAAAATGAAGTTGGAATAGTTTTTGAAAAGGCAATATTTGGAGAAGCCGTATGGAGAAGTAATGCTGGAATAATTTTACGAAATTTTAAAAAATAAAAAATTTATGAAAAAGATTTTTTTGCTTCTTATCAATCTAACCTTCATATCACAATGTTACTCTCAAACAGATAGTTGTGAGTATGTACTTTACGAACTAATTCTCAAGGAAACTCTTATGTCAAAGCATTTGTTGGACATTTCCTTGGATTATACTCCAGAAAAAAATGTTTTAGAATCATTGAAAGCATCTAAAACTTTTTCTTCTAAGGAATTCACAAAACTTAATAAAGTTTTAGAGAATGATATAGATGGAATTTGTAAATCTACTCGTGAAAAAATCTTGGAATTAATCGAAGGAAATAAAGAAAGGGGAAACGGGTCATATGAAAAACATTTATACTCAAAACCAATTACTGTTTCTAAATCAAAGAAATGTATATTTTCAATTGTTGTGGCAAAAAATGTAAAATATAAAGGGGGAAAAGCAATTGGTTCTGAAATAGCATATATTTTTAATAAAAAAGGAGATGAATGGAGAATTATAGATAAAAAAATTCTCGATTCATATTAAAAGCTATATCCTTTTATCAAGAGTAATATTAACCATTGCCCGAAATGCAAAATCTTGGGTATTCTGCATCTTTCGGTTATAGAAATTCTATAAAATCCTTATTTTTTAATGTGATTTATAGCAATACAACTACCGAGAATAATTTGCTTTATAACAATGAAATTTTGGAAAATGGTGCAATCGAATTGCAAGCTATTGAGCAAGATAATAAACGTTTCAATCATAATTTTATGACCAAAGCAAGTAAATACTTTAGTGACTTTAGCACTAATCTTACATTAAGTGCCAATTATAATTTGCAGGATTTTCAACAGATATTGAATAGTGAAATAACAGATATATCTAACCAAAATTGGCGTTTTAATGGCAAAATAGATACTGATATTACCGATTGGTTAAACACAGAATTGGAATCTGTTTTTCAGTTTTCAAACAACCAAATTCAAAGGCAAAACAACCCAACTATTACACAACAGTTTCATAAATTCAATATTAATATTTACCCAAAAGAAAATAAATATCTTGTACTAAAAATAGAATACATCAAGAATAATTTATTTTCAGAAAAAACAGAAAATTTATTTGCAGATATCGTGTGTCGTTACACTTGGAAAAAGAAAAATATAGATTTTGAATTGCAATGGAATAACATTTTTAACACCTATGCATATATGCCATACCACAATTTTTAATGACAGAAATTATTTTATATCCAATACAAATGGCATTCTGGCCTGCACGCCTTTTTGCTTCATAGCCGATTTCACCTGTTTTAAAATAGAATATGCTTCATGGCCTATTTCTTGCTCGATAAAACTCTCTTTAGCTTTTAAACCAGCACCACCAAAATCTTCCATAAATTGTTCAAGGCCCGATTTGTACTTAGGGTATTTTTTAATGCCATAATCTTCTAATTCGGCCATTCTCGCAGCTTCGGCTATGGCGTCATCCAAATTGCCCAATTCGTCAATAAGTCCAATTCTTTTGGCATCAACACCGCTCCATACCCTACCTTGGGCCATACTATCGGCTTTCGCCATTGAAATTTTCCTACCCTTTGAAACACGTTGTAAAAAAGTAGTATAGGTGTCTTCAACACCTTCTTGAACCATATTTCTAAAATTATCGGTCATGGGTTCAAAAAGTGAATAGTCGACCGAGTTTTTGTTTGTACCTATCTGTTCTGCGTTTACACCTATGTTCACAGCCAATTCGGTTATATTGGGTATTATACCAAAAACACCAATAGATCCTGTTATTGTTGTAGGTTCTGCAAAAATTTTATCTGCACCCACGGCAATATAATACCCACCTGAAGCAGCTACATTGCCCATAGAAACCACAACAGGTTTTACAGCTTTGGCCAACTCGATCTCACGCCAAATAATGTCCGATGCCAAAGCACTGCCTCCAGGGGAATCAACCCGTAATACAATTGCTTTTACAGCTTCATCTTCTTTAGCTTTTATAATCGCTTTATTAATAATGCCCTGACCTATTATATCGGGCCCACCTTCACCATACATAATTTCGCCCTGAGCGAAAATAACAGCTATTTTACCATCTCCTTTTTTCTTGCCTTTTTTATTTGAACGTGTAGTATAGTCTTCTAAAAGTATTTTGTTTATGTCTTCACCTTCTGTTAGGCCAAGAGCTTTGCGCAACGTGTCTTCATATTGGTCGTAAAACAAGATACCATCGATCAATCCAGATGCTTTTGCGTATTCGGGAGTCCTTCCGCCTAAGGTATCTGCAATACTATTTAAGTTTTCAGGCGTTATATTTCTTCCTTCGGCAATATCATCGACCATTGAATTCCATAGTGAACCAATGAGTTCTTTAATTTGGGTTCGGTTGGCATCGCTCATTTCATTGGATAAAAAAGGCTCAACGGCACTTTTATATTTTCCATGACGAATTACCTCCATTTTGATTCCTGTTTTTTCTTGAAGGTCTTTAAAGAACAAAACTTCAGAGGCCAAACCTTTGAAGTCCATAGCACCAACCGGATTCAGAAAAATAGAATCCGCAACACTGGCCAAATAATAATCTTTCTGCATATAAAAATCCCCGTAGGCATATATAAACTTACCGTTTTCTTTAAAATCTTCAAGTGCTTTTCTAACAGCTTGCGTTTGGGCCATTCCGGCCATAATAAAATTATTGTCAATGCTTATGCCTTTTATATCATCATCACTTTTAGCAACTTTAATGGCGGTTAAAATTTCATCTAAACCTTGTGACTTTTCCAAAAGGCCCGCAAAAGGGTCTGCAGCATTCTTTCCTACATAATCTTTGATAGGCTTTTGAAACTGTAGTTCCAAGACCGAATTTTTCTTAATCGTAACCGTATCTTTTGAACTGCCCAATAAACTGGCAAAAACAAAAAACATTATAAAGATTATTCCAAAGGCAACAAAGCAACCCAAAATGGCCGCTAAAAGATTTCTTAAAAAATTCATATGTATTAGCTTAGTATTTTTGCCAAAGGTAATGAACTCCCGGTGACTTTTTGTTACTTTGCTTCCCATGGAAATGAATTTAAAAACTGCATACCTATCACTTGGAAGTAATATAGGCGATACACTGAACCATCTACAAGATGCCGTTTTTGCTATTCAGAACAGTATTGGCGATATTCAAAAAATATCACCAGTTTACCAAAGTAGTTCATGGGGCTTTGAATCTGATGATTTTATGAACATCTGCCTTTCAATCAACACAGCTCTAGAACCGCAAAAACTTTTAAAAAATATATTTAAAATAGAAGAACAGTTGGGTAGAAATCGGTTTCAAGAAGATGGCTACAAACCTAGATCTATTGATATTGATATTCTGTATTTTGAAAAAGAAGCTTTTTTTACGGAGACTTTGGTTATTCCCCATCCTGAATTGCCCTTTCGTAATTTTGTATTGAGACCTTTGACCGATATTGCTCCACAGTTTTATCACCCCGTATTACATAAAGACACACGAAACCTTCTTCAAGAATGCAAGGACAAGGGAAAACTAGAAAAAACACCTTATCGCTTATTTAAAGATAAAGCAGCACTTTTTGCCCATATGAACTTTATAGCAATTGAGGGTAATATTGGTGCAGGAAAAACAACACTGGCCCACAAAATATCAGAAGACTTTAACGGAAAGCTTATTTTAGAGCGTTTTGCCGACAACCCTTTTCTGCCTAAATTTTATGAAGATCAGAGTAGGTATGCATTTCCTTTAGAAATGTCATTCTTAGCAGATCGTTATCAGCAATTCTCTGATGACACTTCTCAATATGATCTTTTCAAAAGTTTTATGGTCAGCGATTATGATATTTATAAATCGCTCATATTTGCACAGGTAACCTTACAAGAGGAAGAATTTAAGCTATATCGAAAATTGTTCAACCTTATGTACAAGGAGGTGAAAAAGCCTAAGATATACGTATACCTTTATCAGACCACTGAACGTTTATTAGATAATATTAAAAAAAGAGGCAGGGACTATGAACAAAATATAGCTCCTGAATATTTGGAAAACATCAATAAAGGCTATTTTGAATTTCTTAAAAGCCATCCAGAGCAAAACAACTTGATTATTGAACTTGGTGATCTTGATTTTGTCGCCAACAAAAAAGACTACCAGATTATTATAGATAAAGTCATAAAATTTGCCGTTCATTTACCATTTTAAGATAATTTTAGCGAAAATGTTGCATAAAACATATGAATTTGTTTAATTAGCCTTCTCTAAAAGAGCAACTAACTAACTCAAACTATGCCTCTAGCCCAGTTTTACTGGGCTTTTTTATGCTTTGATTTTACTAGCAATCTATGTATTGCGGTTCATTTTAGACCAAATATCCCATACCACTACTCCAACACTAACTGAAATGTTCAGTGAATGTTTAGTGCCAAATTGTGGAATTTCAATAACTCCGTCACAACTATTCACAACTTCTTGTGAAACACCTTTTACCTCATTTCCGAAAATAAAGACATGGTTTTTAGAAACATCTACTTTAAAATCATTCAGCATAGAAGCATTTTCAGCCTGTTCTACGGCAAAGGTCAAACACCCATTTGATTTTAATTCTTTGACCAACTCCAGTAGCGCCCAATGCCGTTTTTCTAATATCTTTATGTGGAGGCGTTGCGGTTATACCGCAGAGGTATATTTTTTTTATCAAAAAAGCATCGGCAGTTCTGAATACGGAACCAATATTGTTCAAACTCCGAATATTATCCAACACAAGGGTAATAGGGGTTTTCTGAGCTTGCTTAAACCCCGCAACATCCAATCGGTCTAACTCTTCATTTTTTAATTTTCGCATGCAAAGGGTTTACGATTTGTAGAAAAAACATAATTGCCGAGGGACTGTTTCAACATTAAAAGTTATCCCCAAAATATCAACAATATAGTAGTTTCCATAGCAAAAATAGTACATTCGTTTTGATAGTGGAACAGC
>QILY01000244.1 GCA_003232155.1 Maribacter sp. | reverse complement strand
TAAATTATATAAGATAAAAGATGTAATTATATAATTATTAACATATTTTTTGTTTGAAAATCCTACAAAAAATGTAATATAACAACATATTATGAATTAGTTTTTCTCAAAAAACAACTAGTTATTGGGTATATAGTTTCAAAAAGTCACTATTTTAAATTAGTGGTTTCTAACTTTATCTAATACAAAAACATTCAGACTATTAGTAAAAGAGCGGCCATTATCGAGTCCATCAACTCATATGAGCTTATTGATTGATATGGTATTGGTTTTAAGTTCTGCTTTATGTTCTTATTTGAGATAGTTATGAAGTGGATCAAATAGTCAAAGAATCGAGTCAAGCGCAAGTGAACAACTAATTTGGAAATGATAGTACCAATCTAAAACTATTCACTCTTCTGACTTCCTTTTATAATGATACGTTATTTTTATGGACTCGGAATCCGTAGAGATTTCTTCTTTTGGCGTTTCTATAAAATTCCCGTTTTCATCAAATTGTTTTAAGAAATCATCTTCTTCTTCATTGTAGTCTTCATGTTCCCATGCATATTTCTTAGGGCCAGGTGTTTTCGCTTTTATAAAAATAGCCAACAAAAGACCTGTAATGAACCCTCCTAAATGTCCTTCCCATGAAATTCCATCTTTAACGGGGAAAATATACCATAACAAACTGCCATAAATAAACACCACAACTAATGACAAGGCAACTAAACGATAATATTTGGTGAAAATTCCTTTAAAAAAAACAAAACTGGCCAAAAGATAGATAATTCCACTTGCACCTATATGATAAGATGGGCGACCTATTGCCCATGTGATCAAACCAGAGAACAGAATTCCAAAAAGTAGAACTCGTATGGCAATATTCTTATAAAAATAAAAGAGTGATACCATTAATATGGCCAAAGGAACGGTATTATTATATAAATGTTCCAATGAGCCGTGAATAAACGGACTTAGTACAATACCCCTTAACCCTAAAAGGGTTCTAGGGTAAATGCCAAAGTCATTTAAGTTGGTTTGCAAACGCAGCTCCAACCAAAATACCGTCCATATTAACAAGACTGATAAAAGAGGCGCTACTAACACTGAATTGGAAAACTTAAAATAATTTTGCTCGCCCATTCTTTAAATTTAGCAATAATACCAAATGAATTTTAAAATGCCGTATAAATAATTTGAATTATTTTTTGACTAGATTAGGCATAAAATCCAAGCATAGCCTAAGCTACGGTTTTATTTTATAAGGCTATATAGGCAAAAAAGAAACTAATTATATGCGACATTTTGAGGTTTATTTGGTATAAAATCAGCCAAAATTGATAAGCCTGAAAGAATGTCATTTTTCCAATTTGTGATCATGACATAAAAGTAATCTCTCCAAAGCCTTTCTTATTGCCTATTAATTATCTTATTTTTATGCTATGAACGAACCACTTGCAGAACGGGTAAGGCCTAAAACTTTGGAAGACTATATTAGTCAAAATCATCTGGTTGGGGAGAATGGTTCGTTAACACACCATATTAAGAAGGGTATTATTCCGTCATTAATACTTTGGGGGCCTCCTGGCACAGGAAAAACCACTTTGGCCAATATTATAGCCCAAGAGAGCGGAAGACCTTTTTATCCGCTCAGTGCCATAAATAGTGGTGTGAAAGATATTCGTGAAGTTATTGGCAAAGCCAAACAAAGTGGTGGGCTGTTTACAGCTAAGAATCCGATTTTATTTATTGATGAAATACATCGTTTTAGCAAATCACAACAAGATTCTTTATTGGGAGCTGTTGAAAAAGGCTGGGTAACACTTGTAGGCGCAACAACTGAAAATCCAAGTTTTGAAGTAATACCAGCCCTATTATCTAGATGTCAAGTATATATTTTAAATGCTTTTGGCAAAGAAGATTTGGAAGCCTTGCTCAGTAGAGCCATAAAGCAAGATAGTTTTCTAAAGGATAAAAAAATCAAACTAAAAGAAACCGAAGCGCTTTTACGGCTTTCAGGTGGTGACGGACGAAAACTCTTGAATATCTTTGAACTGGTTGTCAATTCTGAAGAAAAAGATACCATAACCATTACTGATGAACTGGTAATGGGAAAAGTTCAGAGAAATACAGTACTCTATGATAAAACAGGGGAACAGCATTATGATATTATTTCTGCTTTTATAAAATCAATACGAGGAAGTGACCCCAATGGTGCGGTGTATTGGTTGGCGAGAATGATCGAAGGTGGGGAAGACGTGAAATTTATTGCTCGTAGAATGTTGATTTCGGCCTCTGAAGATATTGGTCTTGCCAACCCAACAGCTTTAGTCATTGCCAATACTACTTTTCAAGCAGTTACTACAATCGGTTATCCTGAAGCACGTATTATTTTAAGTCAATGTGCTATATATTTAGCTACTTCACCTAAAAGCAATGCTAGTTATATGGCTATAGGCAATGCGCAACAGGCGGTAAAACAAACTGGTGATTTATCAGTGCCATTACCATTACGCAATGCCCCTACTAAATTAATGAAAGACTTAGGCTATGGGCAGGATTATAAATACGCTCACAACTATCAGAATAATTTTGTAGCGGAAGAATTTTTACCCGAAGAACTATCAGGAACCATATTTTACGAACCTGGAACGAATCAACGTGAGAATGCCATCAAAGAATTCTTGAAAAATAGGTGGAAAGATAAATATTAGCTATAAGCTTTAGCTAATCTCAGAATTTAATTTTCAACCCTTCAGTAACAAGTTCACCATTTTCGTAATACTCAAAAAACCATTGTTCGTTTTTAGAATAGACCACCCCATCTTTACGATCTCCCTTCGCTATATAAACATTAGGAACAGAGCTTTTATATAATTTTAATTGAATCTTGGGCGTACTATCTACCAGCTGATAACCATTAGGTGTTTCTTGAGCATAAAGCAGCCTTTTAGATGATGGACTTCTCGTAGATTCAGTAATTTCTTGCGCTACCATTTCTTTTTTAGTATCAGCAGCTTTCTTTATATCAGATGCTATTGGTGTAATATCCTTATAGCTTTGGTTTTCAAGAGTAGCCTCTTGTTTTACCATTGAATCTTGATACTTATCGAACTTAGGTTTTTCATTTAGTTTTTTAATATCAGATGCTATTGGTGTAATATCCTTATAGCTTTGGTTTTCAAGGGTAGCCTCTTGTTTTACCATTGGATCTTGATACTTATCGAGCTTTGGTTTTTCATCTAGTTTTTTAATATCGTTTTTAAAACTGACCGTAATAGGGGCTTCTTCTTTGCTTAGCATTTTTGGTTTGTAATTATGGCTTATACCATTAAAAGAATTAAAAGCTTTACGTAGCAATTCTGAATAAGCTGCTTCATATTCTTTTTGTTTACTCTTACCTTGCTTGGTAATAAAAACTTCTTTGCCTGAACAATCTTTTAAAATTAGTGCTACTTTAGTAACAAACAATGAAGATGTATCAATAAGATTGGCATAAAGCCCTAAACATCTATCGCTATTTAAATCCGTAGGCATATAATCTTCGTAAACCACGGTAAAACCTCTTTTAGCGAACAGATATTTAACCAAAGTACTGGTCCGATACTGATTTTCTTTATTGAAATTATCGAACCTTTTAGGAACCACTATATATTTATAGTCATCAAATTGCGCCTGGACCTGCACTATAAAACTTGCTATTAAGAAAATAGATAAAAAAATACTTTTCACGGGTTTTCATTTTCAGTTAATAAAATAATATATGAAAAAAGCGTGCCAAAGAAGTTATGGCAGTCATTTTACCCAATTCATTACTATTATTTTCTCCCCCAAGATATGATATTTAACCCTAACTGTAAAGAAGCATAGTTAGCATCTGCCAAATTCTGATAGGCTAAAAGATTATCAGCCATGAGGTACATATTAACTGGCCCTGCTTGAAAATTAACACCTAAGCCAATATTTGCAAATGAAAACTTATCAATTGTATACGTGCCCTTAATTGCCATAGCATGGCCTAACCTTCTTAAATAAAAGGCCGTTAATGCTGCTTGCGGCCCGCGAGGCCTGTTAATTACATACAATTGGCCACCAAGACTATTTAAATACTTAGGAAATATCGTATTGGCGGTTGACCTTATATCACAATCACAATCATCTTTACCTTTAGCTCGCAACTTCTTTCCGAAACTATATCGCAATGAAGCATTTAATTTAGTGGGCCTAAATGTTAGGTAATTCTTTTCATTCTCTTGAAAAGGCACTAATTCTTCAACATTATCTACTAAATCTTGAAAAAAATCTCTACTAGGGTTAAACAATGCCTCAGGTAAAATAATCTCAACACCTTCTATTGTTGTAGCACCATTTAAAGTATAGTTTTTAGGATCACTTGAATGGTATATAAAACCAAGGTCCAATATACTGGCCGTAAATGCAGTCTGCTCATTAAATTTATAGGTAAAGCCCACATCTACTCCAAGCCCTAAATCACCTCCGAGCAAAGCTCTTTTTATAATTGTGCTTGCAAGCGCGTTCTCATCTGCTGCAATGTTAATGGCATTTAAACCTGACGTTCTCAGTTTTAAATCGGCATCAAGGGTGTTTGAAAATATATTGTTCTGCCCTTCTCTAGTTACAAAAAAACCTTTATTACCTGTTGAATTGATATTCAATATACCAGAGTATATTTTTGCCCTTGCCCCAAGGGTAAGCTTTTTATTCATTCTTTTGTTAATGCCAAAATGAAATACACTTACCGCTTCTATTCTTGTTTTCAAATCGCCTAGATCAAACTCCTGATTTAAACGGCCTGCATTACCTTCAAAAGCCAAAATACCATAATCTTTGGGCCAATACAGTACAAAGTCTGTTTCGATATACATCCCCATAGAATAAAAAACAGATGGATCGCTACTTCTAAATCCGATATTGATAAGTTCTATTTGTTGTGTCCCGCTGAACTCATCACGATTGCTAAGGCCATTTATAACTTGATCTCTGAACTTATCATTAAAATCTAGACCGTCTACGGCAAAAATATCACCTGCTGAAAGTCCACTTGAGCCTATTTGAAAAGATAGCCCCGATAAGATAGGAACTCCTGAATACCATTTAAAATCAGTCTCTATTCCCGGGTTTATCAAAAGAGATTGAGGAACTTCGGTGAAATCGTAAAGCAATTGTTTATTTTGGGCATTTGCGTAAGTACATACCCATAAAATGGCAATCAAAAATAGTTGGCGAACCTTCATTTTATGCGTACTCTGAATTTACCTGAAGATTGTAAAGATATTCTAGGGTTAGGTATGTTCGATACACTTGTATTATCGCCCAAATTACGGGCCGTAATTCTAAACGCAGATAAGGTTTTGATAATATCTATGCTTTTTCCTGTATCACCATAAGCTACAATTCTTTGTAAAATAGCTGTGGGTGCTGGCTGTACGTTGAAAGTTTCAGTGTCAAGAACAACATCCGTATCATCTAAAAATTCTATAATGAGCTCGAAAGGTTTGCTTGTAGTATTTTCAATTATGTAAGTCAACTCCCCTTCTATAACACGTTCAGCAAAAATATTAGAACTAAAGGCATCAAAATTGAAGCTTTGACTAAGAATTTCGGACCCATCTATTAAATTAATAAGTTGTTCTGTAGATTCAATAAAAATTACACTAGACTCAAAAGTAGGAGTGATTTCAAGATCATCGGTCTGACTAAAATCTAATTCATCAGAACACGATAATGTACAAACCATCAAGATTGCTAAAAAATAGAATACTTTGCGTTTCATTTCATAAACTTTTTACACCTAATTTAATCAATGTTCAAGTGTAATACTATAACTCTACAAAAAGGTTTTTATTTCACGTAAATGATGAATGATAGGGCAAATTTCATGTTGCGGCCCATTATGTGCATTAAAATGTATAGTACTGAATCCCATAGTTTTTGCTCCTATTATATCTGCCTCTAAACTATCGCCTATCATAATTGATTTTTCTGCAGTTGCCGATGCACTATTAAGGGCCAATTCGAAAATAATAGGATTTGGTTTTTTAACTCCGGCCATTTCAGAATTGATAATCTGATTAAAATATATATCAATATTAGAGTTCTTGAGCTTTTTGTTCTGAATTTCTTTAAATCCGTTAGTGATGATATGTAACTTATATTTTGGTTTTAAATATTCTAAAATTTCAACTGTGTAGGGAAATAGATGGTTATAGGATGGTAAATTTGCTATATAATCATCAGATAATTTATGAACGGCACCATCAGTAATGGCATGACCCATTTTATCGAATACAGAGCGTAAGCGTTGATACCTTAATTCTTCTTTGGTTATTTTTTCTTCTCTATATAGTTTCCAAAATATTAGGTTAGCGGGTACATATACTTCTAAAAAACCTGACAGATCAACGGCAACATTGTTCTCTACAAGTATTTTTTTAAATGTGAGTGCAGAGTTCTTTTCAAAATCCCATAGGGTATGGTCCAGATCAAAGAAAACATCTGTTATGATTTCGCTATACATTATATTTTTTTATAATAGATCCATACAATTCTTTCCAATCTACTTTATGGGAGCTTCCTAATAGTTCATTTGAGAAAATTGAAACGAAATTTCCGTTTACATTTTTCACTTGCCTATATATCAATTCTAAAGCAGATAGAATTTCATCTTTGGTTTTTGTATTGTGCAATGCATAATCATGTACTGCAAACGGATGTATTCGAATAGGCTGCTGAACTTCAAGGGCGATATCATAAAAATAAAACGGGGTGCAGGTACCGGCCCTAAAACCAATGTCATGAGTATACCCCATTGTATAATCATCAGTAAATTCTGCTTCGACCAAATTTCTATACGTTTGGGGCATATCGACCCTATTATATCGCATTCTCGAATAATTTATAGGACGGTTTACTACTGCCTCCAATCTTTTTTTCTCATTTTTCAACAATGAGGTATTGTAAAAAGAACTGTAAGAAGCTGCCAATGAAACAGTACTGTAATCTGCAATGGACTTAATTAGAAACTTAAATTTATTATTGTTCGGAGATACGTTCTTGTCATATGTAGAATACGGAGCAAATTGAAAAAAGAACATACTATGCACTTTGT
>QILY01000189.1 GCA_003232155.1 Maribacter sp. | reverse complement strand
CTGAAAAACGTAATTGATTGTTAAAGAAATCAGTTGGGTTATCTTCGGACAATAAAAATTCAGTATATAGTTCAGAACCTTCAGCGGTTATCGGAAATTTATCATCCGCTAAATTAGGAACACTTGTCTGCCAAAAATACCAAAAATTCATAGCTTTCCACATAAAATCTTGAACATCAACGCCAGCATTTGGGTCAGGGTTTACAGTATCTGGAGCAACTATATTATCATCTTTGGAACAGGATACTATCAATAAAAACAATAGTAGCATACCAATTTTTAAATTCTGTCTGTACATAGTAAAGGTGCTGAAATGTTTATTGGTCTCAAAAATAGTTAAAACTATACACTTTAGTGCATCTCGCTTTAGCTTCTAAATTTTTTATCTTTAGTTTATTGTCAAATCAAAGAACCAATGGACATACAGTATCAAGATTAACTGTGCATATAGTTTGGAGTACAAAATATAGATATTCGGTATTAGAGGGAGATATACAAAAAACAATATAGAACAATTCTCATTCAAATATGTGATGCAGAAGGGATTAATATTTTGAAAGGGACAGTAAGTAAAGTAATTGCATTGAGAAACGCAATTCAAAACGGAATTGATAGCGGAATCGTACACGACTTTGACCCGAAAAAGCATCTTGAATCTCTAAAGCGAAAAAGCACTCGAATGGCTGATTTTAAATTGACCAATAAAGCTATTGAGGATTTATCTAAAATTTGGGAGTATACATTTGAAGTTTGGTCGGAAAGACAGGCCGACAAATATTATGAATCCTTTAATTTTAAATTGTCAAGAAATTGCAGACAATCCGGATTTAGAAAAAAACTATGGCGGAATTACTAAAAACTTACTCGGAATGAAAGAGAATCGACATATCATTTTCTATCGAACTGTGAATGAAAATTATGTTGAAATAACGAGAATCTTACATGAGAGAATGGGTTTAAAAAAAAGAATAACCTAATAAAACGATTAAACAGGAACTCTAGTTTTTAGAGGTGCCGCCCTTAAGAAAGTTATTTGGAACCAGAAGCGACTAACTGTTTGATCTTTATTCCAAATGCAGCAAATACAAGAGTGGTAATAGGACTTAACCAATTAAAGATAGCATAGAAAAAGTATTCGCCTACACCAACCCCCAAAACACCACTATGGTATGCGCCACATGTATTCCAAGGAATCAGAACAGACGTTACCGTACCTGAATCTTCTAAGGTTCTACTTAAATTTTCAGGAGCTAAACCTCTGTCTTTATATGCTTTTGAAAACATTTTTCCAGGTACTACAATTGCCAAATATTGATCAGAAGCTGTGACGTTTAATGCTAAACAGCTTCCTACTGTACTTGCGAAAAGCCCGAAAGTGGTTTTTGCCATACCTAACAATGATTTGGTAATTCTTGAAAGAGCGCCAATACCGTCCATAATACCTCCAAAAACCATTGCGCATATAATTAACCATATGGTACCTAACATTCCTGCCATTCCTTTTGAAGAGAATAAATCGTTGAGAGTAGCATTATCTGATGCAATTGAAGTATTAACAGTTATGGCGTTTAAAATTCCTTTATATGCCGAAGCAAAATTTAAACTTTCTGCTCCGCCAATTGTAGCTACAATACCTGGTTGAAAAATTAGGGCAAACACTCCACCTAAAAGTGTTCCTATCAACAAGGCCAATAAGGGCGGTGCTTTTTTTACAATCAAGAAAATAACTACTAAAGGCACTATAAACAGCCAACCAGTTATATTAAAACTTTTGTCAATTGATACTAAAATAGCTTTTGTATCTGCCGTTCCGCCTGTATCTATGGTGAAACCTAAAATGATAAATATAATTAAGGTTACTATAATTGTAGGAACGGTGGTTAGCGTCATATATTTAATATGGCTAAAAAGTTCACCGCCGGCCATAACAGGAGCAAGGTTGGTTGTGTCACTTAATGGAGACAATTTATCACCAAAATAGGCACCCGAAAGTACTGCACCAGCGGTCATTCCTAAAGAGATGCCCAACGCATCACCAATACCGATTAAAGCAATACCTACTGTAGCCGAGGTGGTCCAAGAACTACCTGTAGCAATAGAAATTATAGCACAAATGATAACGGAGGCTGCTAAAAATATAGTTGGATTTAATATTTGCAATCCATAATAAATCATAGAGGGAATAATGCCACTGATCAACCAAGTGCCAGATAAAGCACCAACCATTAAAAGTATGAGTAAAGCACCGGTTGTAGATTTTACATTTTCAGCAACTTCTGCCATCATTTGCTTATAGGATACTTTATTACGAAATCCTATAACTGCAGCTATAGCACCACCAAGTAATAATATGAATTGGTTCGAACCGTTAAGGGCGTCATCCCCGAAAACAAATACATTGTAAGCCAACATACACACTAGAATAACTACAGGTAATAGAGCTTCCCAAATACTTAATTCCCTGTTTTCTACAATATTCTCGTTTTCGCGGTGCTTGTTTTTCATCTATAGTTATCCAAATTGTTGTCTGGTAATATTACGATTTTGGATATCTCTGTGCAAGCCTATTTTTAAGAGGGCTACACTAAAATTGATTTTTCGCCGGTAATCCCTAATTTCTCGATACAGCCTTTCATCATTTCATACGTGCGTTGAATATCATTATCAAGCCCTATAGAAAACCGTATTAATCCTTCAGATAATCCCATTTCTAATTGCTCATCCATAGGTATTTCAGAAGAAGTAGATGCGCCCGGTGCACTAAAAAGGGTTTTGTAAAAGCCTAGACTTACTGCTAAATACCCTAGTTTTTCTTTTTGCATGAGTTCCATAAAAGCATTGGCATTTTCTAAAGAGCCTACATTCATTGTCAGCAATCCGCCATAACCATATTCAGAAACCATTTGTTTTTCCATGGTTTTATGACCAGGGTGGGATCGTAGACCGGGGTAAGCAATTTTAAAACCTTCTGCTTCAAACTTATCTGCCAAATACATTGCATTATGGCTATGTTGTTTCATACGAATATGAAGCGTTCGCATATTTTTTAGAATAGAGGCAGATATATGGCTATCAAGAGTGCTTCCCAAAAGCATTCCCGCTCCATTATTTACATCCTTCAGACTTAAACAAAAATCGATAGTGCTACAAACAGCGCCCGCAACAGCGTCACTTGTACCATTAATAAATTTGGTTAAACTATGAATAACAATATCAGCCCCTAATTTTACGGGTGCTATGGATAAGGGAGAGAAAGTATTGTCAACAACCAGAGGTATGTTATTTTTTTTAGTGATCTGTGCAAGATCGGTGATATCGGCAACTTCTAGAAGTGGATTGCTAACTGATTCACAATACACCATTTTTGTTTGTGGGGTAATGGCTTTTTTAACCGTTTCGATAGTAGTAATATCAACAAACGAAATGCTGATATTGAATTTTTTTAAAAAATTCTTCATGAACGCATACGTACCGCCGTAAATAGTTCTGCTACTGACAATATGGTCACCCGAATTACATATTTGAAGTATCACGGCCGTAATAGCGCCCATTCCACTAGCGTATACATTAGCAGTTTCAGTGCCTTCCAGTGCAGCTAATGCTTCACCTAGGTATAAATTTGAAGGTGAGGAATGACGGCTATACAGATAGCAGCCTTCGGTATTACCTTCAAAAGTATCGAACATGGTTTTGGCCGAAAGAAAAGTATAAGTTGATGAATTGGATATGGACGGATTAACACCACCATATTCTCCAAAATACTGTAAATCTTGTAGGTTATCGATTCTTTTATTGCTCATAATTACTTGGTTTAGAACAATAAATATAATGTTGATTAGTTTTAGTGTCAATGAAATAGTGTAACTATAGATTTTAAATCTATTATATATTAATAATATAGATTTATTATCTATATTGTTGCTGATTATTTCACATATTTAGGAAAAACATCATGTTGAAACTTGACGAAACCGATATCAAACTTTTGGGCTTATTGCAAAGAGATAGCAAGAAGACCACAGCAGCTTATGCACATAGCTTAAACTTATCTACAACTGCCGTATACGAGCGTATTAAACGGTTAGAAAAAACAGGGGTAATTACAAATTATGTTGCTCTTGTAGATAAAAAGAAAGTAAATAAGGCATTTGTAGTTCTGTGTCATGTAAAATTGATACAACATATCAAAGAATATGTAATTCGCTTTGAAAAAGAAGTCCAACAACTTGAAGAGGTTGTAGAATGTTATCATATCAGTGGGGATTATGACTATATTTTAAAAATACATGTAAGTGATATGGATGCCTATCGTGACTTTATGGTGACCAAACTTACTGCCTTAAAAAATATTGGTAGCACCCAAAGCTCATTCGTAATAAATGAAGTGAAGCATACTACTGCTATTGCTATTTAAAATCAAAAAATAGTATTAATTTTACAGTATAAAATCAAAGATATTTATGAGTTCATATGATGTGGTCGTTATCGGCTCTGGTCCGGGAGGATATGTAGCAGCGATTCGCTGCGCCCAATTGGGAATGAAAACCGCAATAATCGAAAAATATGCCACCCTTGGCGGTACCTGTCTTAACGTAGGCTGTATTCCATCAAAAGCTTTGTTAGATTCTTCGCATCATTATGAAGATGCTGTAAAGCATTTTGAAGAGCATGGTATTGAAATTTCTGGTGGGGTGAAGGTGAATTTAGAAAAAATGATTTCCCGCAAACAAGGCGTAGTCGATGTTACGACCAAAGGAATTCAGTTTTTGATGGATAAAAATAAAATCGATGTTTTCGAGGGATCAGGAAGTTTTAAAGATGCTACCCATGTCAACATCAAAAAGAACGATGGTAAATCGAAAATTATAGAAGCGAAAAATAGTATCATCGCCACAGGTTCCAAGCCATCAACCCTACCTTTTATAAAGTTGGACAAAGAACGGGTTATCACTTCTACAGAAGCTTTAAAGCTCAAGGAAATCCCTAAACACATGATTGTTATTGGTGGGGGGGTTATTGGTTTAGAACTCGGCCAAGTATACAAAAGACTAGGTGCAGAAGTTACTGTTGTTGAGTACATGGATAGAATCATTCCTACTATGGATGCTGGTTTGTCGAAAGAATTGATGCGCTCAATGAAAAAACAGAAAGTGAAATTTGCACTTTCGCATAAAGTGAAATCCGTAGAGCGAAAAGGAAAAGAAGTTATGGTCAAAGCCGATAATAAAAAAGGGGAAGAAGTTACGTTCACAGGAGATTATTGTATAGTTGCCGTTGGAAGAAGTGCTTACACTGATGGACTAAACCTCGAAGCTGCCGGAGTTAAAATGGAAGAAAGGGGTAGAGTAGCCGTAAATACTCGTTTACAGACCAATGTGTCAAATATATATGCTATTGGCGATGTCATCAAAGGGGCAATGTTGGCGCATAAAGCGGGAGAAGAAGGCACTTTGGTCGCTGAAATCATGGCAGGACAAAAACCGCATATTAATTATAATCTGATTCCTAGTGTTGTATATACTTGGCCAGAAGTTGCTGCTGTAGGTAAAACTGAAGAGCAACTGAAAGAAGCTGGTGTGGCATACAAAGTTGGTCAGTTTCCTATGCGTGCCTTAGGTCGTTCAAGAGCGAGTATGGATATTGATGGCTTCGTAAAAATATTGGCCGATGAAAAAACCGACGAAGTTTTAGGTGTACATATGATCGGTGCCCGTTGTGCCGATCTAATTGCTGAGGCGGTTACTGCGATGGAATTTAGAGCCTCGGCAGAAGATATTGCTCGTATGAGCCACGCACACCCAACCTATGCAGAAGCGATCAAAGAAGCAGCTCTTGCTGCTACTGACGATAGGGCCTTGCATATTTGATTTTAACCGGAATATTTCAAAACAGCCTCTAAGTTTATCGCACAGCACAGGTAAATTGGGTAAATACCATGATTTTTTTGTGCTGCTCCATTTAACGGACGGAAATCGAAATTGCAAAGCTTTTCGAAGGTTTTGATTGTTTTTAAAGTGCAGAAAGATTACATCTTTGCCATGATGTTGATCAAAACTAAAGTTATACTTTTGATATATTACCTAGGTATTTTATATATCAATTTTGGCGAATCTGCTAAAATGATATATAAAACAAACAATATAGAATAACTTTCTAAGCCTTACTGCTGTTGGATTTTGAAAAAAGTAGTATTTTAGTGGCATAAGATAAAAACATGTACATATAATAGGAATATAGTTACCAGTAACTATACACAATTGTTGTAAACAATTTAGAAACTAACTAATATCAAAAAATTATGAATAAAAACATCAAAACATTATTGCTAACTTTCACTTTAGCTATCTTATTCTATTCTTGTAAGGATTCGAAAGAAAGTAACCAAAAAGTAAAAACAGAAACTACTACTAAAATTGATTCGCACGTCCCTCTTTCTGCAAAAATTGACGGTGTTTTATTTAATGCATTTGAACTTGGATCAAATGCCACAAAACTGTCGTTTGGAACATTTGGAACACTAAATATTATGAGTGTTTCAGAAGAAGGAGAGGCAATAGGAATTAACATTCCTATTTATAAAGGCATAGGAAAGTATGAGTTTGGGATAGCGGGAATAAATAGAGATAACCCAATGCCAAATAGTGCCAATTATGCAATAAGAGGTAGTAATGATCGAAAAGCTGAAGGTTGGTCTTCAAAAGAAGGTGTAGTCGAAATTATCGAAGAAAAAAATGGTAGAATGAAGGGGGTATTTAATTTTTCTACTATGAGAGGGACGCAAAAAGGTGAAGCAAAAAAAATAACCGAAGGAAAGTTTGACTTAAAAGTAAAGTGAATTTTATCAAAAAAAATCAAAAACTGTTTACAACAAAGTATAAAAATAATAGCCGAAATTGCAGTAAATATAAGCATTGTAGTCCGCAACAATATTAGTAGCAAACCTGCCTGCAGGTTGAAAAACTCGCACCCGAAATCCCTTACTATTCATAGTGTGCCAAGAATCAACCACGGCAATAACAAGAATCAACCACGGCAATAAAGGGTTGAATGCTGTAAGTAAGATGATGTTAGATCCATCAGGGCCGTTGTATAGGCGATGGCTCTAAACCACCTAAAGGTGCTTAG
>QILY01000079.1 GCA_003232155.1 Maribacter sp. | reverse complement strand
GGTATTGGCATATCAAAAGAAAAACAACAGAATATTTTTGATGGTTTTGAACAAGGCTCGATACAGATAAATAGAGAATATGGTGGCACAGGTCTAGGCCTTACCATTGTAAAAAGTCTTTTAGGCTTGTTTAATAGTAAGATTCAATTAGAAAGTGAGCTGGGCAAAGGAAGCTCCTTCTTTTTTGAGCTGTATCTAAAAAGTAAGGACAGTTTGATCAATGATATACCTTTTGAAATCACCAAAAAGGATTATAATTTTAACGGACTACATCTCTTGATCGTAGAGGATAATAAAATCAATCAAGTTATCACCAAAAAAATGTTGAGCAAAAAAAAGATGTCATCCGATATTGCCAATAATGGTTATGAAGCTGTAGAACTAGCGCAAACCAACAACTATGATGCTATTTTGATGGATATTCATATGCCTGGAATCAGTGGTGAAGAGGCTACGATACAAATTAGGGCATTCGATTCAAAAACTCCTATTATAGCTTTGACCGCTATTTCTTTAAATGATAGTTTAGAGAGTTTTTATGCAGCAGGCTGTAATGATGTAGTTACCAAACCTTTCAAACCCGAAGTTTTTTATTTTATCAAAAAATTGGAGAGAATATATTCGGGTGATGAATTCAAAACTTCAGTTCATCAAACTTCTTAATTCATTTATCAGTAATTCTTCGCCATCCCCAAAAAATTCATGTTTTATTGAGATATAGTATAGATTTTTCACTTTCCCGTTCAAACGTACATAGTCCTTTTCAGTAGTCAAAATAATTTTTTTCGAGTTTAAAAGATTCAATTCATCAGATGTAAAAAAATGATGGTCTTTAAATGCCAAATGTTCGAATGAAACACTTTTCTTATTCAAAAAATCAACTAAAGGTTTAGGGTTGGCAATACCAGTAACCAAAACAATATCCTTATTCATGAAAAAATCCAAATTCAAACTTGAATTCGACCCCTTAATTTCCTCATCATATTTCAGGTAACTGAATAACACGTGTTGATGTTCTTCAGTCCGTAATTTATTTTTGATATCTATTTGTTCCGTTTCTGTTAAATTAGACGGGCACTTTGTAACTATAATAAAATCAGCTCGTTTAGCTTCTCTCCTACTATCCCTTAAATTACCTGTAGGCAAATACCAATCATGGACATATAAATTACTGTAGGCCGTCAATAAAATAGACTTACTAGGTTTTACTTTTCGATGTTGAAAAGCATCGTCCAACACAATAACATGGGGTGTCTTGCTTTTTTCTAAAACAGATATGCCATTGCACCTATCGGCATCAACCGCCACTATAGCTTTCGGAAATTTAGAATGTATCTGAAAAGGCTCATCACCCAATTCCTCAACAGTACTATTTGTATTGGCCAATACAAACCCGCTTGATCTACGTTTGTAGCCCCTGCTCAATACAGCAACTTTGTAATCTTTTTGTAAGCTCGAGATTAAAAATTCAACCATTGGGGTCTTGCCTGTACCACCAACACTCAAATTCCCAACACATATAGTTGGTGTTTTAGAAGGTTTCGATGTGAAAATTCCAACATCATATAGAAAATTTCGAATATATACTACTAAAGCATATACTAATGAAATCGGAAACGCTATTTTTCTAAGTACATCCACAGCAACGAAAATATAATAATTTATCTTTGAACATCATATAAAGTTTTAAAATGACGATAAAAGAAGTTACCGACCTACTAGAAGAATTGGCTCCGTTAGCTTATGCGGAAGATTTTGATAACGTAGGCCTTATAGTTGGCAATACAAATACAAAAGTATCGGGAATTCTTGTCACTTTAGATGCTTTAGAAAATGTTGTTGACGAAGCTATCACAAATAGCTATAATCTTATTGTTAGTTTTCATCCTATTATATTTTCTGGCATCAAAAAGCTAACAGGAGCTAATTATGTAGAAAAGGTAGTCATAAAAGCCATACAGCATAATATTGCAATATATAGTATGCACACCGCTCTTGATAATAGCAAGAATGGTGTAAATGCAAAATTTTGTGAGGTATTGGGCGTTGAAGAACCAAAGATCCTGATTCCGCAAAAAGGAACTATAAAAAAATTGACAACCTATGTTCCTACTGCCGATGCAGAGGAGTTACAAAAATCGCTTTTCAATATAGGTGCTGGCAATATAGGTAATTACAGTGATTGCAGTTTTACAATTGATGGTACCGGAAGCTATAAAGCTGGACAGGGTGCTAAGCCTTCTAAAGGAAAAATAGGAGAAACACATTATGAAAAGGAAACTCAAATACACATCACTTATCCTAAATCTTTAGAAAAAAAAATTATAGCTGCTCTCTATAAAAACCACCCTTATGAAGAAGTAGCTTATGAAATTTTCACTCTTGAAAATACAAATCAAAATATAGGTATGGGCATGGTCGGTCAATTAAAAGAGCCTATTGATGAAATACAATTTTTAAAACACCTAAAACAAACCATGAATGTTTCTTGCGTTAGACACTCGAGTTTATTGAATAAACCTATAAAAAAAGTTGCCGTTTTAGGCGGTAGTGGTGCTTTTGCCATTGCAGCGGCAAAAGATTCAGGAGCAGATATTTTCATAACCGCTGATGTAAAATATCATCAATTTTATGAGGCAGAAGATAAAATGATTATTGCTGATATCGGACACTATGAAACTGAGCAGTTTACAAAAAACCTTTTAGTAGACTATCTTACGAAAAAAATTCCTAATTTTGCAATCCGCTTATCGGAAAGTAAAACCAATCCCATCAAGTATTTATAGATATGGCAAAAAAAGCAGAAGCAACAGTAGAAAACAAGTTAAGAGCATTATATGATTTGCAATTAATTGATTCTAGAGTTGATGAGATACGTAATGTTCGTGGAGAACTTCCTTTAGAAGTTGAAGATTTAGAAGATGATGTACATGGTCTTAAAACAAGAATGGATAAATTGAAGACAGATCTAGAGACCATTAATTATGAAATAGGCGCCAAAAAGAATTTGATCGATGAATCTAAAGCATTGATTAAAAAATACACAGAGCAACAAAAAAACGTAAGAAACAGTAGAGAATTTAACTCTATTACCAAAGAATTGGAATTTCAAGAACTTGAAATTCAGTTGGCCGAAAAGAACATCAAAGAATTCAAAGCCCAAATAGACCAAAAGAAAACAGTTGTTAGTGAGGCTAAAGAACGTTTGAGCGAAAGAGAAACTCACTTGAAACATAAGAAAAGTGAATTGAACGCTATTTTGGCAGAGACCGAAAAAGAGGAAAAAGCGTTATTAGAGAAATCTCAAAAATTCCAGAAAGACATAGAAGAGCGTCTGGTAAAAGCATACATTCGTATTCGAAATAATGTTAAAAATGGTTTAGCTGTAGTGCCTATTGAAAGAGGTGCTTCAGGGGGTTCTTTCTTTACAATTCCGCCTCAAGTTCAAGTAGAGATCGCTTCTCGTAAAAAAATAATCACTGATGAACATAGTGGTCGAATTTTAGTTGACCCTATACTAGCTGAAGAAGAGCAGGTAAAAATGAAAAAAATGTTCGCTAAATTATAGCCGGACCTAAATACAATAAACAAAGACCATACACATTGTGTATGGTCTTTGTTTATTAATACCTAACCCAAAACTAAATATTCTTAATTACTATATGTAATTTTTAACAATTAGTAAACATCTAATATATAGGTTTGTAACGTAAATATATTGAACATTCCGCGAGAGCGCCTATATATCAAAAAGTCCTTCATATGAAATATTGCGAAGGACTTTTTCTTTGGATATAATTTTCTAACTATGAACTCGTCTTGAGTTTTTGTTGCCAGGTAGGCAGGTTTTGCCATTTTTGAATTCCATAGCTATGGCTATGCAATTAAAAAATGACTTCATTACGGCACAAAAAGCCATAATTCCTACCCGTCCGGTTTACCTGCCGTAGGCATGGCAGGCGGGCTCGGTGCCAAACAAAAACTCAAGACAAGTTCTATTCTAAAATACCATCAACAATACCATATTTTATAGATTCTTCAGCTCCCATCCAGTAATCCCTATCAAAATCTTTCATTACTCTATCGAAATCTTGGCCACAGTTATCAGCCAAAATATGAGCACTTAATTTTTTTGTTTTAATAATTTCTTTGGCTTGAATTTCAATATTTGAAGCCTGCCCTCTAACACCGCCACTTGGCTGATGAATCATCACCTGTGCATGTGGTTGTATAAAACGTCTTCCTTTTTTTCCAACGGATAATAAAATAGAACCCATTGATGCAGCCAAACCTGTACAAATAGTAGAAACAGGGCTTTTTAACGATTTTATGGTATCATAGATAGCAAAACCAGAAGTAACATAACCCCCTGGGCTATTAATGTACAACTGTATTTCTTTATCATTTTGCATATCTAAATACATAAGACGGTCTATAACATGCTTGGCAGAGTCATCATCTACCATACCCCATAGAAATACTTTTCTTTCCCCTAGTAATTTTTCGTCTATTGCTTCTTGTATTTTTCCTTTCTTAGAACTCATTTCTTATTTTTTAGAGATTCAAAATTAATCAATTTATTACTCATATTTTAATTGAACATATTTTAAATCTACAGCTCTATCGTTACTATGTAATAGAGCTGTTTTTTTTATAGATTACATATATAAAGTGGCTTCTATTTGCCTAAGAATGTATCTTTGAAGAAAACCATTGATCATGAAAAAAACCGTAATACTCTCTCTAGTAACTATATGTTTAACTTCAAGTTTTATTATTTCTAAAAAAACAACCAACAATCATATACAGGAAACAACAATTTTAGAAAAAATAGCTGATGCGAATGGCTTTCAAAACTGGGAGAATGTACAAGAAATCAAATTCACTTTCAATGTAGATAGAGACACTGCCCATTTTGAGCGCAGCTGGGTATGGGAACCTAAAACCAATGATATTACTGCCATATCTGCTGATAAGACCTTGAAATACAATTGGTCAAATATGGATAGTACCGCTTATAAAATAAATGGTGGTTTCATTAATGATAAATACTGGCTGTTAACGCCTTTTCAGTTGGTTTGGGATTCCGATAATATTACCAATGAGCATACTATGAAAACGGAAGCTCCTATCAGTAAAAAACAAATGCAAAAACTCACCATTGTTTACGGTAATGAAGGTGGCTATACTCCTGGTGATGCCTATGATTTTTATTTTGGCGACGATTATATTATTCAAGAATGGGTCTTCAGAAAAGCGAATGCCCCTACCCCCTTCAATGATAACTACTTGGGAAGATTACGAAGAAATCAACGGTTTGAAAATCGCAAAAACCTATCAAATGCCCGAAAGTAATTTTAAATTATACTTTACAGATATAGAGATTCAATAATTGGTATACTATTTGTTTGTTTTAAACAATAAAACCAACACTATGAAATGCGCAATTACGTTAATTTTTTGTTTTATATTTTCTTTTTCTTGGGCGCAAAACCAACATAAAGGTATTATTGTTGATACTGAAAGTAAAGAACCTATTGAATTTGTTACTGTTTTTAATCAAAAAAATAGTACAATTACCAATGTTGATGGTCGTTTTGTATTTTCCTCCTCAAAAGATTCAGTCATTTTCTATCGGGTTGGTTATGATAAGTTAACTGCAACTTTTAGTCAATTAAAGGATACTATCTTTCTTAATAAAAGTGTTTTTAAGTTGAATGAAGTGGTAGTTACTAATGCGAAAAGCATTTATCAAAAAATTAAAGATTCTTTATTCATCAACTATAGACTCACTCCGCATACTGAAAAATTTGTGATGCGAGCCTTATTAAAGAAGAATGATTCGATAGTACGTATTCAAGATGTTCAAGGTAAAGTAAATCGAAAAACATCTATTTATACTGGCACATTGGAGCCTCATAAAAATGATTATAAGGTTGAACTTACCAATTTGCGAAAAATAGGTATTACTAGAGATAATGAAGATGTTTACTTTCAGTTTCCTACCTTCTACAATATATTTAGTGAGTTTGTACGTATCAATGCGATGGGTATAGATTTCGATGTCGTTGAAAAACCCTTTGAAAATGGGAGAAAAACCCTTGTAGAATTTAATTCGGTTGCATCCATATCATTACAGTACATTACTAAAGGTCATTATATTATTAATAATGATGATAATGCTATACTATCATTTTATGTTTTGGTCGATGGCATAGCTCCCCTGTTTAGAAAATCAAAAAACATACGAACTAAATTATTAAAACAAGAAGTTCATATTTTCTTTAAAAAAGACACAATTAATACCATGTATTACATAGATTATGGGAAGCGGAATGCCATTGTAGAAATAACTGATGAAAATGGGTCATATACCAATACTTATGAAATGACTATTATTTTGGACACCACCAAAAGTTTTGGAGATTTCAAAGTGAAAAGCAATATCAATGAGCATAAAGACATCTTCAAATTAAAATACCCCTATAACTCAGAATATTGGACTTCGCAAAACCAATTGATACTAACTGATGAAATGCAGGTCTTTATCAAAAGAATAGGCGAAGACAATAAAAAATTTAAAGTACGTAGTGTCTGGTCGGAAACACAACATAATTGAAAACGTTTCTTTCTGCGATAATTGCATTTATTTTTAATCGTCTGATGCTAAGGCATCACCTCATAAAAAGTAAATGCAATTCTCATCAAAAATAAATCGTTTTTCAAAAGATGTCTGTTTCCGACCAGACACTACGTATTAATATTGATTACAAATAATATTAAGCCTTTCTTCGGCTTAACCCCGACTATTCTATTCGCATTTCAATCAAGTGTTTTTTAAAGCCTACCTTTTCATAGGCTTTTATAGCTCCTAAATTATCATCATATACAGTTAACCTAAGCTCTTTTATATCTTTAGATTTTGACCATTTCACCAATGCATCGACCACTTTTTTATTAATACCTTTTCTCCTAAAATCAGGATGGGTGTACATAAAGCCTAAATATGCATATAACTCATGATCTAAATACGGTTTTGCCTTTCTAATTTGAGCATAACCCGAGGCCACCAATTCAGAATTATACGTTACGACCACAACTTCTGCTTTATCTGACAAAATCAATTCTTTTAAATCATAATAGGTAATGGGATCTTTAGCCAAAGTAGGGTCATAAGGCCTTTCTTCTTTTATAATACCTTGTTCAAAACTCAATAAGACTTCAAGATCTTCTATTTTGGCACTTCTCACCGTAAAATTATCCATAGTATTTTTGCTATTTGAACAAGCTCTAAAGTACTATATATTTACACAAAAATAAACCCATGCATTTTTTATCCGATGCTTTAGAAAATTATATTCAAAACCATTCCGAAAACGAGCCGGTAGTGCTTCAAGAACTCACGAGAGAAACATATCTTAAAGTAATTCAACCCCGAATGATTACGGGGCATTTTCAAGGTAGGGTATTAAGCATGTTATCAAAAATAATTTATCCGAAGAACATATTGGAAATTGGTACTTATACTGGGTATTCTGCAATTTGTTTGGCCGAGGGGCTTCAAAAAGATGGAGAATTGCACACTATAGATATTAATGGGGAATTGGTGGATATGCAACGAACCTACTTCAATAAAAGTGGTTATGGAAAGCAAATCATACAACATACCGGAGATGCATTGAAAATAATTCCATCAATCAATATCAAATTTGACCTTGTATTTATTGATGCTGAAAAAGTGAGTTATG
>QILY01000157.1 GCA_003232155.1 Maribacter sp. | reverse complement strand
CTAGGCTATAGGCTGCTTTTTCGTCGCCGAGTTCATAGGCTTTTTTGAACTGTTTTCTTGCCTTATTAAAATTCAGGGACGTACCGATGCCATCCTTATAAAGAATACCGAGCATACAGATAGCCTTTGGGTTCCCTGCTTCGGCAAGTGCCTTGACATCCTTAAAGGTCTTTCTGGATTTTTTACGGGTGAGTTCTCCACTATAGATATATTCTTCTGTTTGTTCTAAAGTGCTGTTACTATCCGATGTAGTTTGTTGGGAATAGCCAGTAAAATATAGTGCGATAACGAGTATCACAATGATTTGTGTTTTTTTCATTGTTAAGTTTTTTAGTTACGATGTAAAAGCATGTGCGTGAAGTCTCAACTTCACATAAATTGGAAGTAATCTTAATCAATCATAGGCATGTGTGGTTTAGAGTTCATACCATGAAATTACATCTTGCAAAACTGTAGGAGTACACTTTATGTAGAAAGCTAAATATTGTATACTTTTTTATACTGATAGGGGGTTACTCCAGTAAGTTTTTTAAATACTTTATAAAAATTAGTTTTCGTACTAAAACCAGATTCCAGAGCAATTGATTCAATGGTATAGCGCTCAAAAGAGCTATCTAAAAGCATTTTTTGCGCTTCTTCTATTCTCAATTCATTAACTAAACCTGTTAGTCCCTTTTCAGAATGTTTGCTAATCATTTGAGATAAATAACCACTGCTTACATGATATTTTTGCGCTAATTGATCCAATGAAAGATTTGAATTGAGATATAATTTTTCTTCTTCCAAATCATTTATAAATTGTTGAAATAAAATATTACCTTTTGAATCTGATTTTTTAACGGCTTTATTACTGTTACCCGAGGAAGAATAACTTTCCCTGATAGCTTTTCTTTCATGATAAATCCTTAGCTCAACAATTCCTTTATTACCTATCCAATAAATAATAATAGAAATACTAATCCATAAAGGATAGTATACTTCTAATTGTTTTGCATCCTCAGCATAAAATAACTGTGTGCTCAATATCCAAAAAACAAATATGCCAATAGTAGCATACATACTATACTTTAACCACTTAGTACTAATTCCTATTTTTTTAAAGTCAAAGTTATTGTTTGCTTTCTCATATCTATATATCTCGTAAAAAATTAAAAATATCAAGAGTAGCGAGTAAAATATTGTCGCTATCTCTGCAATCAGATTATATTGCCTTAAGAGTGGTCTGGGTAACTCTATTGAATATACAAAGAACTGATATGTCATCCCTAAAACGAAGGGCAAAAGGGCTAAATTGATTATTCTTTTAGTCACTATCTTTTGCAAATAACTCTGTAGAAAAAGGTAGAAAAATGGAACAATCAAAAGCTCGAACTGGATGTATACAATCTTTGGAACATGATATTTCTCTCGAAAGCCAACATCTATAAGCCAATACTGCAAATTGCTCAATGTCAAACAGAGAACGGTTAATATCAAAAAGGTTCGCGGACGAGATGCAATTTTTACATTTATCAATGTAAAAATCGAAAATATGAGTCCATAAATAATACCGGAAAAAATAAGTGTATTGAAGAAATTATAATTAAGCGATTCTTCCATTTCAAAGCTTTACTTCGCTAATATAGAAAATCGTATAAGATATTTCCTAATAAGAAATAGAAAAATGCTTAATATACAATAAGAATCAATGGTGTTACGAAAGGCGAAAAATCCAAACTTTAGTCTTAGTATTTACTGCTTAGGAATATCTTTTAAAATTTCAACTACAAATTTCCAAAATTTTTGAACCGAGGAAATACTGACCCGCTCATCAGGGGAATGTGCCCCTTTAATAGTTGGCCCAAAACTGATCATATCCATATCTGGATAATTCTGACCTAAAATACCACATTCCAGCCCAGCATGGCAGGCTACTACTTTTGGTTTTTCATTAAATATAGCTTCATATTTATTTTTCAATACTTCAAGAATTACCGAATCGGGATTGGGATCCCAGCCTGGGTAATCACCTTTAAAGGTAACTTCACAACCTGCTAATTCAAAAGTAGCTTTTAGCGCCTGTGCCAAATCCATCTTGGCCGAATTTACCGAGGAGCGTGTTAAACAAGCTACTTTTATCTTACCTGCTTTTACTTCGACCCGTGCCACATTATTCGATGTTTCGACCAAATCGGTAATGCTTGCGCTCATAGCATATACACCATTGTGGGCAGCATAAATTCCTTTTATCAATCGTTCTTGTGCTTCTGGTTCCATTACCTTTTTAGGCAATTCAACAGCTTTTAATATAATCGATAAATTAGGATCAACAATTTTTAGCTCATTCTTAATAACTGTCGCCAACACTTCAAGATCATCTTTAAATGCTTGTTGTAGTGAAGCATCAACAATTAGGGTTGTACTACTTTCCCTAGGAATGGCATTTCGTAAACTTCCACCATCAATATTGGCAATTTTAATAGGGTACTTTGCCAAACTGCAGTATAATAAACGGTTCATTATTTTATTGGCATTACCAAGCCCTTTGTGAATATCCATACCGCTATGACCTCCATTCAGCCCTTTTACAGTAATTATATAGGCAACACTACCTTCAGGCACTTCTTCTTCAGCATATACTCTTTCTGCAGTAACATCAATACCACCAGCACAACCAATATCGATCTCATCATCCTCTTCAGTGTCTAAATTCAAAAGTATCCCTCCTTCTAAAACACCAGCTTCAAGGCCCATGGCACCTGTCATACCCGTTTCTTCATCAATTGTGAAAAGTGCTTCTAAAGCAGGGTGCACAATATCGGTACTCTCTAACAAAGCCATTATTGTAGCTACTCCAAGTCCATTATCGGCCCCCAAAGTAGTGCCTTTGGCCCGCACCCAATCATTATCGATAAACATATCAATGCCTTGGGTATCAAAATCAAAAACGGTACCGTTATTTTTTTGGTGCACCATATCTAAATGGGATTGTAGGGTCACACACTTTCTGTCTTCCATACCAGCTGTAGCAGGTTTTCTAATGATAACATTGCCTACATTATCTGAAAAAGTCTCCAAGCCCAATGATTTTCCAAAGTCCATCATAAAAGCAATAACCCGTTCTTCTTTTTTCGAAGGTCTTGGTACGGCATTCAGATCTGCAAAATTTTTCCAAACGGCTTTAGGCGCCAAGGCTCTTACTTGTGTACTCATGGTATTCTTATATTTTTCCCAAAAATACAAAGTCAAAAATTAGTATCGCAAATAATTGGTTATTTTTGGGCGATGTCATTTTTGATTAAGAGACTGTTTTGAAAAATAAATTAAGAAATGGCATAGCCCTAAGTATAATCCCCCAAATTATTTTGGTAAAGTGGTTGGGCAACCATCCTGACTGGGTAGAACGTTATTATAGCAATGGGCTATACCTATGGATAAGCAAATTTTTCAGAACCCTTTTCGGATGGATTCCCTTTTCAGTAGGTGAGCTTATATATACAGCACTTATCATATTAGCTATACGGTATATTGTTAAAAATCGAAAAAAAATAAAAGGCCATCCCCTAAAGTTTTTAAGGGATGTCGTAATAGTGCTTTCCGTTTTCTATTTTACATTTCATATGGTATGGGGGATGAACTACTATCGCAAAACACTTGCTGAGACCTTGGCCATTAGAGATGAGGCAACTATAGAACAAATAAAAAAATTGACAGAAGACCTTATTGCGAAAACCAATGAAATTCAATTTCAAATTACGGCAGATAGTACTGCTTTGGTCAAAGTGCCTTACACACATAATGAAATCTTTGAAAAAACCATCAATAGCTATAAGGCCTTAGATATGCAAATGCCTTTTTTGGAATACCAACGGCCCAATATTAAAAAATCAATGTATAGTATACCGTCAAGTTATATAGGTATTAATGGGTATTTGAATCCGTTTACAAATGAAGCCCAAGTAAACAGTACTACCCCTGTTTTTAGATTTACAGTGGTCAGTGGTCATGAAATTGGGCATCAAATTGGCTATTCCGCAGAAAATGAAACCAATTTTATTGGGTATTTGGTTACTTTAAAAAATGAGGATATCTATTTTCAATATTCAGCGTATGCATATGCTTTAAACCATTGTCTTAGGGCCATGCACCGTATTGATAAAGAGGCATCCATAAAACTTTATAAAAAGTTGAATGCCGGCACAAAAAAAAATTATCAAGAGTTGATTGACCATAACAATGCCTATAAAACCCCCTTAGAACCTGTTTTTAAATCAATCTTCAATACTTTTTTAAAAGCCAATAACCAGAAAGACGGTATCAAAAGTTATAGTAAGGTGGTGAATTTATTGGTAGGGTATCATGAGAAATATCCCTTATAAGGGTTTTCAATAGGCAGTAGCAATAAGCAATCTATATTTTCTGCTAACTGCTACTGAATACTGCCTACTCATTTCATTGTGTTAAAAAAATCCTAACAAGCTAAAAATCCCATCGACTTACCTTACTTTTAGATTGACTAATTAATCAATATATTTACTATGAAAATCAAACTTCTGGCACTTGCACTCATATGGTGTAGTGCTACAGTATTTGCACAAGATTATTTTCCAGAAAATGACGGTGTAAAATCGAAAAACAACAATTACACAGCTTTTACCAATGCTAAAATCTATATCACTCCTACTCAGATTATAGATAACGGCACACTACTTATTCAAAATGGAATAGTAAAACAGGTTGGAAAATCAGTATCGATACCAAAGAATACTGTGACAATCGATATTCAAGGACATTCTATTTATCCATCTTTTATTGATGTGTATTCTAAATTTGGAGTTGAGCAAGCTAAAAAAGCCCCTTCGGCAGGACGTACAGATCAGTATAACGCTTCTCGTGAGGGTTTTTATTGGAACGATCATATTATGCCTGAAAATGCTGCTATTGACAACTTTAAATACGATGACAAAAAAGCAAAAGAATTGCGTGAAGCCGGTTTTGGAGTGGTAAACTCGCACATTCATGATGGTATAGTAAGGGGAACCGGTGTATTGGTTGCTTTAAACGGTGCGGGTAATGATGGAGATAGAATACTTGATGATAACTCTGCCCATTATTTATCATTTTCAAGAAGTATTGCTAAAAGACAATCATATCCTTCCTCTCTAATGGGTTCAATGGCGCTGTTACGTCAAATGTATTCAGATGCTAATTGGTATGCCAAAGGAAATTCTGACACCAAAGATCGTTCATTGGAAGCTTTGAATAGAAATAAAGGTTTAATACAAATTTTTGAAGCTAAAAATAAAGGCAATGCCCTACGTGCTGATAAAATTGGAGATACCAATGGCATTCAGTACATCATTCTTGGAGGTGGCGATGAATATGAAAGTATTGAGGAAATAAAGAATACGGGGGCAAAATTTATTCTTCCTATCAATTTTCCCGATGCTTATGATGTATCAAATCCGTATGCGGCCAATATGATTACTTTGGCAGATATGCGGCATTGGAACCAAGCCCCATCAAACCCAAAGGTATTAGCTGATAATGGCATTCTATTTTCACTTACTACCTATGATTTAAAATCTCCTTCAAAATTCAAAGGGAAATTAATGAAGGCCATTACTTACGGGCTATCAAAAACAAAAGCCTTAGAGGCCTTAACTACTGTTCCAGCATCAATCATAGGGAAATCTGGCAGTATAGGTTCCTTACAAGTTGGTAGACAAGCAAATTTCTTAATTACATCTGGTGATATTTTTGATAAGGGCACTACTTTATATGAAAACTGGGTACAAGGCCATAAAAATGTCATCAATGATAAAAACCTAAAAGACATTCGTGGCAATTATGATCTAACGGTAGGTGGCTTAACATATTCCATGTCTATCACTGGAGAAGCTGGTAAGCCTAAAGTTGAAATTAAACAAGATACCAACAAAGTAAAATCAAAATTAAGCTACAAAAATGACTGGGTAGATATTTCTTTTTCTACGGATAAAGGTAAAAAAAATTACCGTATGACCGGTCTGGTAACTAAAGCTTCCGATAATATATCTGGTAGGTTGATATTGCCCAACGGAAATGAATCTTCATTCAAAGCCCTGAAAACAAGTGCTTTTTCTTCAGATAAAAAAGAAGACGATAAAAAGATGGAAGCTCTTGAAATGGTTGGCGTCACTTATCCTAATATAGGTTTTGGATATGCCAGTAAGCGTAGAGCAGAAAGCATACTCTTTAAAAATGTAACAGTGTGGACAAGCGAAGATTCGGGAATACTAGAAAATACCGACGTACTTATCAAAAACGGTAAAATCGCCAAAATCGGAAAAGATCTCAAAGGTGGAAAAGCCAAAGTTATCGATGGCACCGGAAAACACCTTACGGCAGGTGTTATTGACGAACATACCCATATTGCTGCTTTAGCCATCAATGAATCAGGTCACAATTCTACAGCAGAAGTAAAAATGGAAGATGTAGTGGATAATGAGGATATTAACATCTATCGCCAATTGGCAGGTGGGGTCACCACAGCACAATTGCTTCATGGTTCAGCAAACCCAATTGGTGGACGTTCTGCCATACTAAAACTAAAATGGGGCGAAAGTGCCAATACTATGATTTACAATAACTCACCAAAGTTTATAAAATTCGCATTGGGTGAAAATGTAAAGCAATCGAATTGGGGCAGTCGCAGTCGTTTTCCACAGACACGGATGGGGGTTGAACAGGTATTTATGAACTACTTTCAACGTGCTAAGGAATATGACGGGAAAAAGAAAAGCGGATTACCCTATCGTTATGATGAAGAAATGGAAGTTATTGCCGAAATCTTGAACGGCGAACGATTTATAAGCTGTCACTCTTATGTACAGAGTGAAATAAATATGATGATGAAAGTGGCCGAGAAATTCAATTTTAGAATCAATACGTTTACACATATTTTAGAAGGTTATAAAGTAGCCGATAAAATGAAGGAACACGGTGTAGGCGCTGGCACCTTTAGCGATTGGTGGGCGTATAAGTATGAAGTGAACGACGCTATTCCTTACAACGCGGCCATTATGCAAAAACAAGGTGTAACCGTAGCTATTAATAGTGATGATGGGGAAATGGCCCGCAGACTAAATCAAGAAGCGGCAAAAACGGTAAAATATGGAGGAATGACCGAATTGGAAGCCTGGAAAATGGTTACCATTAACCC
>QILY01000068.1 GCA_003232155.1 Maribacter sp. | reverse complement strand
GCAGGAAACGCCCCAACTGAAGATTGGTTGTTGTCAAGTTTAAAAAAAGCCATTAAAAATGGTATGCAAATAGTGAACGTTACACAGTGCTCTGGCGGAAGTGTAATTATGGGGCAATATGAAACTAGTGAGCAACTTAAAAAAATGCAAGTCATTAATGGTAAGGACATTACGACTGAGGCGGCTATAGCCAAATTAATGTACTTATTAGGAAGTGAAGTTTCCCCAGTGTCGTTCAAAACCATATTTGAAACTTCATTGCGTGGAGAAATGCAATAAAAATAACACGTTAAATTTTATTAACTAACATTTTTTTTGTTATTTGGCGAACCTTTAAGGCTAAACTAGAGAGGTGGCCGAGTGGTCGAAGGCGCACGCCTGGAAAGTGTGTATGCACCAAAAGTGCATCGAGGGTTCGAATCCCTTCCTCTCTGCATTAAAAATTTTAATTTTATTATTGCTATTTTTTTTTATCTTTAACCCAATTAACTAATTAAATTCTAAGTTTGAAAGAAATGAAAAGACTATTCTCTATCCTGGCCATAGCTGGGTTATTTGTACTAACTACAAATACAGTAAATGCAAAAGCGACTTCTGCAACAGCGGTAGTTTCAAGTTTATCAACAGCTACAGCAGCAGTTATGCTTCAAGATGATGCCGCTGCAGACAAAAGCTTTACTCAGGTTTTAAAAGAGCAATATATCAAAGGTGGGGCCGGTTTTATGAGCTTTGTATTGATATGTTTGATTTTAGGATTGGCAGTAGCGATTGAAAGAATTATTTACTTAAACCTAGCTAGCACAAATTCTGGTAAGCTTAAGCAACAAGTAGAAGATGCATTGGCCTCCGGGGGTGTTGAAGCTGCTAAAGAAGTATGTAGAAATACAAAAGGACCTGTAGCCTCAATATACTATCAAGGATTAGATAGGGTTGGCGAAAGTGTTGAAGCTGCTGAAAAAGCTATAGTATCATACGGTGGCGTTCAAATGGGTCAATTGGAGAAAAACGTTTCATGGTTATCATTGTTCATCGCCATTGCCCCAATGCTTGGTTTCATGGGTACGGTAATTGGTATGATTTCGGCCTTCGAAAAAATTAGTGCAGTAGGTAACTTAAGTGCTTCGTTAATTGCAGGTGATATTCAAGTAGCCTTATTAACAACTGTATTTGGTTTGATTACAGCTATTATACTTCAAATTTTTTACAATTACATTATTGCTAAAATTGATAGTATTGTAAATGACATGGAAGATTCTTCAATATCATTAATTGATATGTTGGTAGATCACAAAAAATAATAGTCCAACTTAATACCAAAGTATAATGTATAAAATTGTAAAAATTGGATTAATAGTTATCAGTGTAATTGCATTTATACTGTTATTCTTCATGCCAGATAAAGATATGCCAGCAGCAGAAGCTATGCAAAGCGTAGGAATGAACACTATGTTTATTTTAGCGTACATTCTTTTAGCAGCAGCTGTAATTGCTTCCGTAATCTTCGCATTGAAACATATGGTAACGTCACAAGGTGGTCTTAAAAAAGCAGGCTTTGCAATCATAGGTTTGATTGTTCTTTTGGGCATCGCTTACGGGCTTTCAAGCGGTACTGATGTTAGTGTAGAAAATATGTTATCAGCGAACAATATAGTAACCGATGAAGGCGAGATTAAGAGCGTTGGTGCTGGTATCAATATGTTCGGAATCATGTTATTAGTAGCTGTGGCTCTAATCATATGGGGCAGTATTAAAAATGCAACTAGCAAGTAAATATAGATATTATGGGTAGAAGAGCAGGAGCACCAGAAGTAAATGCAGGTTCTATGGCAGATATTGCGTTCTTACTCCTTATCTTTTTCTTGGTGACTACCACCATTGAAACAGATGCAGGTTTAGATCGTATGTTGCCTCCAATTGAGCCACCTGAAGATGAGGTTGTTATTAAACAAAAAAACATCTTTCAAGTCAATATCAATAAGAACGGTCAGCTATTGGCTGATGATGAGCTTATAGACCTTAGACAATTAAGGGCAAAAGCAATGGAGTTCTTGGATAATAATGGAGACGGTAGTTGTACGTATTGTAAAGGAAAAAAGAATGCTGATTCATCTGACAATCCTGACAAAGCTATTATTTCTTTAAAAAATGATAGAGAGACAAAGTATAGCATTTACATTACAGTTCAAAATGAATTGGTAGGAGCATATAACGATCTTCGTGATCGTGAATCCCAACGTCTTTTTAATAGAGATTTTACTGATATGCAAGCTGAGTTCTTAAACCCCGAAACTGATAAAGACCTTAAAGAAAAATTGAAAGAAAAGGTACAAAGGATTCAAAAGTTGTTTCCTCAGAAGTTATCAGAAGCTGAAACGTCATCTAATTAATTAAGAAGTACAAAATACACGATATGTCAAAATTTTCAAAGAAAAAAGACGGTGAATTGCCAGCGGTATCAACGGCATCTTTACCAGATATTGTTTTTATGCTTTTGTTCTTCTTCATGACGGTTACGGTTATGAAAGATAGCTCGCTGAAAGTGCAAAATAGTTTGCCTAACGCTAGTGAAATTAAAAAACTGGAAAAAAAGGATAGGATTATTTATATTTATGTGGGTAGGCCAACACCAGAATATGAGAAAACTTTTGGTACTGAGCCCAGAATTCAATTGAATGATAAATTTGCTATCCCATCAGAAGTAGGCGATTACATATTGATGGAACGCGCTAAGAAATCTCAAGATCTTCAGAATGTATTGACAACGGCACTTAAAGTTGATAAAGATGCAAACATGGGGCTGATTTCAGATATCAAACTAGAATTACGTAAAGTAAATGCGTTGAAAATTAATTATACTACGGTTAATGGTGATGCTTTCAGTAATTTGAAATAATATATTATTAAATTTTCAAACTTAGAAAAACGCTTCAAACATATGTTTGAAGCGTTTTTTTATTTCCTTAACTTTAACTGCATGAAACAGTTGCTTTTTTTGGGTGTCGTATGCCTTCCTTTTTATATAATCTCTCAAGAGTCTCAAGGTTCAAGTACATCAGATGCTCGCTACCTTGAAGATCAGTTCTATGCAGGGCTTACTTATAATTTTATATTGGACAGGCCCAATGATGCTAGTCAACGTAACTTCTCTTATGGTCTACAAGCAGGCTTTATTAAAGATATTCCTATCAATGTTGATAGAACAGTAGCACTTGGCATTGGCATTGGCTTAGGCTTGAACACATATTATTCTAATATAGAAGCTTCTGAAACACCAAATGGAATTGAATATGCAATTATAACTGCCGATTTTAGAAGGAGTAAATTAGAGACCCACCTAGTAGAAGTGCCCTTTGAGATTCGATTTCGTAACTCAAGGCCTGATGAATATAAATTTTGGCGTTTATATACAGGTATAAAACTTGGTTATATTTATAATGCTCGTTCTAAGCTAGTGTTAGACTCTGGAAAGAATTCTTTTAAAAATACGGATCTTGAAAAATTTCAATATGGTATAACACTTAATCTAGGTTACAATACTTTTAATATTCATGCCTATTATTCTTTGACCAATCTTTTTAGTGATGGTACTACAGTCAATGGAGAAGATATAAATATAACACCTCTTCGAATAGGCCTTATTTTTTATATTCTATAATATTCTAATGTTAGCCTTTCTAAGGTTCGACTAATTACACAACCTATGAGAGCGATTCTTTTAAAAATATAGAATAGTCCGTTGTTATTTAAGAAAACTATTCCAACCAAAATCTAATGGTCAATAGTTGAGATATAAGCCCTATGAAAAAACCAATAAGGATTTCTGGTAAAGAATGGGCCCTAAAATAAAGTCGGGAAGTAGTAACCAAACCAGTTGCAAAAATGATAAGGCTCAATGCCAAGGTTATGTTTATCTCAAAGTGAATGCTAAGGCAGGTCAAAAACATAAAAAGGCTTCCCATGCCCATAAGGTGCATGCTGCTTTTAAAATTCATAAAAAGTAAGATAAGAGAAGCCATTGAGCCGCCTATAAGGCCTATAAAATAATAATGCAGCTCTACTGTATAACTGTTTGGTGTTACTTTATATACAATCATAAGAAGTAGTACTATGATAATATAAAGAGGGTATTTGCGCTCTTGTGCGGTAGACATGAAAATTGAACTTACCACACCTATATTCCTAAGAATGAGATATGATATTATAGGAACAATTACCGTTAATATGAAAATGGGTAATATGTTGCCGCTCTGTAATTCTAGGGGGCTATATTTAGGAGTAATTAAAAAGTAGATAAAAGTTCCTGTAAAGGGAATAAATAGCGGGTGGAATATATACGAGATTATTTTAAGAAAGAGCTTCATTATATCTGCTTTCTCAACCTAGCCACAGGTATATCTAATTGTTCTCTATATTTTGCAACGGTTCTTCTGGCGATAGGATACCCTTTTTCTTTGAGGGTGGCTGCCAATTTATCATCGGTCAATGGTTTTTTCTTTTCCTCTTCACCAATAACCGTTTCCAATATTTTCTTGATTTCTTTGGTAGATACATCTTCTCCCTGATCATTTTTCATTGATTCAGAAAAATATTCTTTAATCAATTTAGTACCATAGGGGGTGTCTACATATTTACTGTTTGCCACACGCGATACGGTGGAAACATCCATTTCAATTTCATCAGCAATATCTTTTAATATCATGGGACGAAGATTACGCTCATCACCGGTCAAAAAATATTCTTTTTGATAATGCATTATAGAGTTCATTGTAATGAACAAAGTCTGCTGTCTTTGTCGAATGGCGTCAATGAACCATTTGGCGGCATCTAATTTTTGTTTAATGAACATTACCGTATCCTTTTGGGATTTTGATTTTTTCTTAGCGTCTTTATACCCTTTTAGCATATTGCTATACTCCCTTGAAACATGAAGTTCAGGGGCATTTCTGCCATTTAAGGAAAGTTCTAATTCACCTTCTACAATTTTAATTGAAAAATCAGGAACAACATGTTCTATCATTTTATTATTACCCGCATAAGAACCACCAGGTTTTGGATTTAGCTTTTCAATTTCTGAAATAGCCTCTTTTAGTTCTTCTTCAGTTACGTTATGTTTTTGAATAAGTTTTTTATAGTGCTTCTTGGTAAATTGCTCAAAAGATTTTTCTAGAATGGCAATGGCCATTTCAACATTTGGGTTAAGTTCTTTTCTTTTAAGTTGAATGATTAAGCATTCTTCCAATGATCTTGAGGCCACGCCAGGAGGGTCCAATTCTTGAACTATATGAAGTATTTTTTTAATCGTTTTTTCCTCAGTATAAATGTTTTGGGTGAAAGCAAGGTCATCCATAATGTCAGCTATGGATCGCCTTATATATCCGTTTTCATCAATACTACCCACTAAAAATTCAGCAATACTCCATTCCTCATCATTCAAATAAGAAGTGTTTAACTGACTGATAAGATATTGGTTAAAAGATATACCCGCAGCATAAGGCACGCTTTTTTCATCATCATCAGCACTATAATTATTGGCTTTGGTACGATAGTCAGGTATTTCATCGTCACTTAGATAGTCATCAATATTAATATCTTCGGTATTGATATTTTCAGAATCACCTTCTCCTTCATCAAAGACATCATCATATTCATTGTCTATAGTATCATTTTCTTCTTTACCGTCCTCTAATGCAGGGTTTTCTTCGAGTTCTTGCTTTAGTCGCTGTTCAAATGCTTGAGTAGGTAATTGTATAAGCTTCATCAACTGAATTTGTTGAGGAGATAGCTTTTGTGATAATTTAAACTGTAAATACTGTTTTAGCATTGACGTTGAATTCTACGTGTCTTATAAAGTTAAAGAAAAAATTACCATTTTATTTTATTGAGCAGCTAGTTTATACAAGTGTTTTTTTAAAACTCAGCGTTTTGAGGTGTTCTTGGAAAAGGTATTACATCTCTAATGTTACCCATTCCCGTAGCAAAAAGCACCAAACGTTCAAAACCTAAGCCAAAACCACTATGAACAGCTGTTCCAAATTTTCGAAGGTCTAAATACCACCAAAGCTCTTCTTCAGGAATATTTAAGGCTGCCATTTTTTCTTTTAATACATCTAAACGTTCTTCACGTTGCGACCCCCCTGCGATTTCTCCTATACCCGGAAAAAGAATATCCATGGCTCGAACGGTTTTTTCATCTTCATTCAAGCGCATATAAAATGCTTTTATAGCAGCGGGATAATCAAAGAGGATTACTGGGCATTTAAAATGTTTCTCTACCAAAAAACGCTCATGTTCACTTTGTAAATCTGCACCCCATTCATTGATAGGGTATTTGAATTTCTTCTTTTTATTGGGCTTACAATTTCTTAAAATATCAATTGCTTCAGTATAAGATACGCGTTTGAAGGTGCTATTGGCAACAAACTTTAATTTTTCAATTAAAGCCATTTCACTTCGTTCAACTTGCGGTTTTGTTTTTTCCTCATCTAATAAACGCTTTTCTAAAAACTCAAGATCTTCTTTACAGTTTTTCAAAACATATTGAAGCACATCTTTGATGAAATCTTCGGCTAAATCCATATTATCATCCAAATCATTGAATGCCACTTCAGGTTCTATCATCCAAAATTCGGCAAGGTGCCTTGAAGTGTTTGAATTCTCTGCTCTAAAAGTAGGCCCAAAGGTATATACTTTACCTAAAGCCATAGCATATGCTTCAGCCTCTAACTGGCCAGAAACGGTCAAATTGGTCTCTTTTCCGAAGAAATCTTTTTTATGATCAACCGAACCATCATCATTAAGTGGTGGATTCTTTTCATCTAAAGTAGTAACTCGAAACATTTCACCAGCACCTTCAGCATCTGACCCCGTTATTATAGGGGCATGAAAATAATAAAATCCGTTTTGTCGAAAATATTGGTGAATAGCAAATGATAAAGCCGACCTAACCCGCATTACTGCTGCAAAAGTATTGGTGCGAACACGCAAATGGGCTTGTTCTCGCAAGAATTCCATAGAGTGTTTTTTAGGTTGAATAGGATAAACCTCTGGGTCGGCACCGCCATGTACTGAAAATTCTGTGACTTGAATTTCTACACTTTGCCCTTTTCCTTGGCTTTCAACCAAAATGCCTTTGATTTTTAAGGCAGCACCTGTATTTATTTGCTTTAATAATTTTTCATCATACTGTTCAAAATCAACCACACATTGAATATTGTTTATGGTAGATCCATCATTAAG
>QILY01000117.1 GCA_003232155.1 Maribacter sp. | reverse complement strand
AAAACACCAATAGAATTATCCTGTAATTTCCCTTAATTTCGCCCCATGGTCAGAAACATCCAATTGCGGGTAAGTTTAAAAGAAGAAGGACAGGTCGGGCTGAAAGCAAAAACCGCTAAATATTTAGGCGTAGCCGAAAAGGAAATCCAAATCAAAGTACAACGGAAGTCCATTGATGCTCGTAAACCCAGCATCTATTTCAACTATAAATTAGAAGTTTACATCAACGAACCGACGCCTTCAACTACTGATTATGCTTTTGATTATAAAGATGTTTCCAAAGCAAAATCCGTTCATATTATTGGTTTTGGCCCTGCGGGCATGTGGGCGGCACTTCGTTGTTTAGAACTCGGTCATAAACCTATTGTTCTCGAACGAGGAAAAAATGTTCAAGAAAGGCGGCGTGATCTAAAGGCTATTAATCAAGACCATGTGGTAAACGAAGACTCCAATTACTGTTTTGGTGAAGGGGGTGCGGGTACGTATTCTGATGGAAAACTATATACCCGCAGCTTAAAGCGGGGCGATGTACGCCGTGTTTTTGAAAGCTTGGTATATCATGGGGCAAGCGAAGGGATTCTAGTAGATGCACACCCACATATTGGCACAAACAAACTGCCGAAAATTGTTCAAAATATTCGTGAAACCATTATAAATTATGGAGGAGAAGTGCATTTCAATACTAAAGTGACTGATTTTATAATTGATGATAACCAAATGAAATCCATCATTTTAGATGATTCAAAAGAAATGGAGGTCCAACGCGTAATTCTTGCTACTGGACATTCCGCTCGTGACATTTTTTATCTGTTACAAAAGAAGAAAATCGCCCTAAAAGCGAAGTCATTTGCCATGGGGGTCCGTATAGAACATCCACAGCATATTATCGATTCTATTCAATACCATTGCAGAGGGGAACGTAACAAATTACTTCCGGCTGCCGCCTATAGTTTGGTACAACAAGTAAAGAATCGCGGCGTGTATTCTTTTTGTATGTGCCCGGGCGGATTTATTGTTCCTGCAGCTACCGCCCCAGGTGAAGTGGTGGTCAATGGCATGTCTCCTTCCAAAAGAAATAATTTGTATGCCAATTCAGGTGTAGTTGTAGAAATTAATGTGGATGAAGATTTGCCAAAATATGAAAAGTTCGGAGATTTAAAAGGATTGGAATATCAAAAAGATTTGGAGCGTTTGGCTTTTACTTCAGGAGGAAGAAGCCAGGTAGCACCTTCACAACGCCTAACGGATTTTGTAGAAGGAAAATTATCTACTGACCTCAACCCTACCTCCTATCAACCAGGATTGAAATCTGCACCCATGCACTCGTTGCTTCCCAAACTAATAGGAAGTAGATTACGACAAGGGTTTGTTGCTTTCGGAAAAAAAATGAGAGGCTATTATACCTCCGAAGCTAATATTGTTGGTGTAGAATCTCGAACTTCATCCCCAGTAAACATCCCAAGAAATGAAAATTTAGAACATCCTGAAATTAAAGGCTTATTTCCTTGCGGTGAAGGTGGTGGGTATGCTGGCGGCATTGTCTCAGCTGCTATGGATGGTGAGCGGTGTGCTGAGGCCGCTGCTGTTAGGTTATAGTTTTAGAGTGATAACAATAAACCGCAAACCACCAAATAACCGTATCTTCGCGCCTTATCATTAACTATGACATTTAAAGAACTAGGGCTCGCAGCACCCATTTTAAAGGCACTTCAAGATGAAGGCTATACCGATCCCACTCCTATTCAAGAACAAGCAATTCCTATTTTGTTAAAAGGCAAAGACCTTTTGGGTGTTGCGCAAACAGGTACTGGTAAAACAGCTGCTTTTGGCATTCCTATTTTACACCACTTGTATGAAAGTATTAGCCTTAGGCAAAACAAAAGAAAAGTAAAGGCTTTAGTTGTTACCCCTACTCGTGAACTAGCCATACAAATTGGTGAAAGCTTTACTGCTTACGGAAAACATACAGGGCTTAGAAATACCGTAATATTCGGAGGTGTAAAACAAGGTAAACAGGTAAATGCACTGAGAGCTGGTGTCGATATATTAGTTGCCACTCCCGGCCGATTGCTCGATTTAATGAACCAAGGTTTTATCACCTTTAGAGATTTAGAATTTGTAGTACTGGACGAAGCTGACCAGATGCTCGATATGGGCTTCATACACGATATTAAAAAGATTATAGCGAAATTACCCCCTAAAAGACAATCGCTTTTCTTTTCAGCTACAATGCCGAAAACCATTGTAGAATTATCTAGAAAAATGTTGGGCAGTTTTGAACAGGTCACCATTAAGCCCCAACAAGCTACCGCTGAAAAAGTAGAGCAAGGGGTCTATTTTGTAAGTAAAGGCAAGAAACCAAATTTATTGGTTCATATTTTAGAGCAGCAGCCCAACGCTTCCGTTTTGGTTTTTTCACGAACTAAACACGGTGCCAATAAAATTGTAAAAAAACTAGCACAGGCCAATATTAAATCTGCAGCAATTCATGGTAATAAATCACAAACGGCACGACAAAATGCTCTAGGCGATTTTAAAGATGGAAAACTAAAAGTGTTGGTTGCCACTGATATTGCAGCACGCGGTATTGATGTAGATGGTTTGGCTCTGGTTATTAATTTTGACCTACCCAATGTTTCTGAAACCTATGTGCACCGTATTGGAAGAACAGGAAGAGCGGATGCTAGTGGTATTGCAATATCTTTTTGTATGGCAGAAGAACGTCCATACCTTCGAGATATTGAAAAATTAATTAAACAAGAAGTACCCAGGTTAGGGGAGCATCCTTTTATGGAAGATGCCCAAGAAGAAGAGTCCGAAACCAAAAGAAGACCTCAAAAACCCCGTAACAATAATTCATTAAGAAATAACAATAGATCGGGAAATTCATATAATAAAAACAGAAACAAAAATCGGAATAGAAACCGGAACAACAACAGTTCCAAGCCTAATACCTAGGTTTTTACTCCAATTCAAATAGAACTCGTCTTGAGTTTTTGTTTGGAACCGAGGTTTTCGGCTTTTGTGCTCTAATAAAGGCTTTTTTGAGCAGCATGGCCATAGCTATGGTGCGGGAAGAAGACGAAATTAGAGTGCTAAATGTGAAAATTGTAGGTAAAAGAAAAACTCAAGACGAGTTCATAGTACTAATTTAAGTCTCGCTTCAATAATACTACCAATTTGTGTTTTCTTTTTGTTCTATGGCTCGGAAAAATATTCTACAAACTATTATTTAAACCCAAATTATGTAGAAATAGGACCTATAAATTTTCCTAAGGTTTATAAAACCAGTATATTTCTTATTCTAAAAACCCCAAGAAAAACTATGAAACAAACTCTTGCTTTTGATGTATACGGAACACTTATAGATACAGCTGGAGTATATACATCCCTAGAACGTATTATTAGATTCGAAGCCCATTGTTTACAGGTATTTTAATGATACTACGGGTTCTAAAAAAGAAAACTCTTGACTGGTTTCCGCAAATTCTTTTGATGTAATGGGTGCCCTTTCTTATGGAATGAAAGCCGTTTGGGTAAAACGGTCTGCCAATTCCGTTTTTGACCCTTGGGGAATTGAACCGACTGCTGTTATTTCTAGTTTAGGTGAATTGGAATCGGTTTTGGAAAACTTCTAAATAAAGTTCCTCGATACAAGCATACGGGGTATGTATTCGAACTCTAATTTACTCAATGAAAACCTTAAACTGTCAAATAGCTCGTATAAGCTATTCTATGGGTCTTAGCGGAGTGTTAAACTTCTCCTAAATTAGGTAACATTTTAGCTATTTTAACGTCTAACAAGATGTGTATATAAGGGTGCTTATTGGACCCATCACAACAAATAAAAAAGGAAGTAAAATGAAAAATACAAAGAAACAACATAATGGAAACAGTGCTGGTATTGACAAGCAATTAACACGTCACGAGAGCTGGAGAAATCACAGAAGGCATACCGGATTAAAACTAATACGGTTTTCTTAGGGATTAAGAATATTTATAAAGGGGGCGAAAGCCCTCTTTTTTATTTGCTATTTTTTTTATACCATGTTATGTAATCTATCCCAGTGTTTTAATGAGCATAGTTATTTGACTGGTGTATAATTCAATCAGGCTAAAACACAAACCCTTGAATTGAGCATCTATTAAAATTAACTGTATCTAGAATTGAAAACGATACCCAACATCAGGAAAAAAACCAATTTGATTTACTTCATTTATAGTATTGGTTAGTCTATTGTAGCGTCTTTCAAATATATTTTCATTATTGGTTACGTTTTGCAAATCTATATAAAATTGATGGGAACGTTTTTTCTTGTCGCTATTGAATTTAATTCCGAATTTGAAATCCCACCTAATATAAGGGTCATTTTGTTCGCTAAAAGCAATATTTTCTTGTAATATTTGAAAACCAGCTTGTTGAGATGCTGCCAAATCAACAGGAGTAAAATATCTTCCACCAGCAGTAGTTAATTTGGTGTCAACAAAAAAAACATTCTTCTTTGCTTTTCCTATTTTGAATTCTCGTCCTGTTAAAAAGTTCAATACATACCCATTATTGAAAGGTGTATTACGCTCTATACCATCACTGCCTTCATATTTGCTTTCAAAAAAAGAAGCTGTTAATAATCCATAATATCCTTGGCTAAAGAATTTTTCGAGTGTTAGTTCAACACCTTGGTTAAATCCTGTTCCTTCACTAACCAATGATACTCGCCTACTAAATTCAAAACTAGCACCTTCTGTTAATGACGAATAACTTGACGGAAATGGTTCTACCGCTGCATTTGTAATACTTTGATAATATACCTCAACCTTTCCTCGCCAACTGTTGGCTAATCTTACGTCATAACCCAATACAAAGTGATTGCTTTGTACAAAGTCCAAATTTCTGTTGGTTTGTACTGGTACGCCATTAATATCTTCATTTAAAAACAATACAGGAAATGGTACAAGTTGGTTGTGTAATCCATAGCCTAAACTCAACGAATGTTTGGGTGCTAATTTCCAGTTAATTGCTGCTCTAGGTTCTAATACAAACTGTTCATTTAGTGTACTATATTGTGCGTGAAGTCCTGTGTTTAAAGTAAGTTTTTCTGTTAATCTAAATTTTCCTTGTATATAAGGCTGTACAATGCTAAAACTATCATCTGTATCTATAAAAACAACCATATCTGGATCCCCATCCCCATCATTATCTAACTGTTCTTCCCGAGTGTTCAAAAAAGATTCGACTGTAAAATTTTCTACCAGGATACCTGTTCTAATAGTTGTTTTACTACTTAGTTTGGTGTTGAATAAGGTGGAAAATGTAAGTCGTGATTCTGTATTATCAACTTCATCAAATTTAATTTTTCGTTCTTGAGGTGTATTCAAATTAAAGTATCTGTCTTGTTCAAATTGATTGGAAGATTGAGACCCTGCAATAATTGTTCTAAAATAGGAGTTATCCCCTACATTAATACGATGCTTTAGTCCAACGACACCAAATCTGGAGTTTACAAAGGAGTCCTCATCTTCGGCAGCAAAAATATCATCTGCTTCTATATCATTTCCAAGAAAATCTATATTTGAAGTTCCTATAATTCCGAATACAGAAAATCTTCCTAGTTTACTTTTCCCAAAATCTACATTAAAAGAAAGGTCATTATAATTTGGTATTGCTGAAGTACCGGTTCCTCCGCCTATCAATCCTATTAATGAGTATCTTCCAGCAATTAAAAAAGAACCGCCTTTTTTACCTAAAGGACCTTCTGCCATTGCTTCAACTCCTGTAAAAGCACCCATTTGTAACGTATATTCATAATCGTCTGAATTTCCTTTTCTAAAGCCAAGGTCAAATACACCTCCTAAGGCGTTTCCGTATTCGGCAGGAAAAGCAGATGTAATAAAATCTGAGTTTTTTAGCATATTAGGATTTAAGGCAGAAACCGGGCTTCCAGTAGTACCTATTGTTGCAAAGTGATTAGGACTTGGTATTGGAATACCTTCTAATCGCCAAAGCAATCCTGTTGGTGAGTTACCTCGTACTACAATATCGTTTCGACTGTCATCAGGTGTAGAAACACCTGCAAAATTTGCTGCCAAACGACCAACATCACTACGTCCACCAGAAAATCGTGTTACTTCTTCTAAGCTAAATTGACGTGCAGAAACAGCAATCATTTCATTTCTAGGGCGGTCTTTGTTGGTTTCGGGAGTTATAACCACTTCATCGAGTTGGTTAAAGGCTTCGATAAGGTTTACTGTAACTACAGCATCTTTTCCTGTGGTTACTACAATATTCGGGATAGTGATTGTTTCAAAACCTATATAACTAATACGAATGGTTTGTCGGCCAGCAGGTATATCTTCTAACCTAAAGCGACCGTCAATATCTGTAATTACTCCTGCAATTTTAGTATTGTTTACTAATTCTATTGTGGCTCCTAATAAAGGACTTTCAGATTGTTTATCTAATACTTCCCCTTTTATAATACCAGTTTGTGAGTAGGTAAAAATTGTACAAAGTAAAAATAGTAAGACTGTTATGTTTTTCATAGGGATTTATTTATTTTCAAATTTCAAGTTTATGTGTTCAAATTTCATTGACCTAAATCAATTAATTGTTTTTACTTTTAGTGTTAGTTATTTTTAAATTGTATTTTCTTTTTTTGTTAAATGAATACCAACCTATCCACAAAGTCACTAAAATTCCAATTGCTGCAAAAATTGCTGGTTTAGGGTTTTCAATAGAGCTGACCGAACCTGCATAAGAGATAATCGATACATAAGGAATAGTACTTATTGCCCAAGCGAATATAAATTTTGAAAACTTCATTTGTGTCATACCTGCTAAACAAGCAGTAACTTCTGGTAAAATAGGCATAGCGCGTGACAATAAAATCATAATAAAACTGTGCTGCCTAAATGTAATTTTTGCTTCTTGACGTGCTTTTTCTTTTTTTATCAGAAAACCTAAAACCCTTTCTCCAAAAACAGTACTCAATCCGTAGCCAGTAACCCCTGCTAATGTTAATCCTATAAATGAGGCAATAGCTCCATTTTGAAACCCAAGAAAATATCCAGATAAAGTAATTACTGTTAACGTAGGAACCGCTATAAATAAATCGGAAAATAATAAAATCACAACTATTATTCCTGCGTAATATGGAGATAATTCTTTTGCCCAGTCTTTAATTTGCTCAATACTTAAAATACCTGTCATATTTACCAAAACAAATGTTAGTGCAAAAAACGATGCCATAATTACGATGACTCTAATGAGGTGTTTCATACAACTTACTTTCCTTTCATTATTTTGTCTGCCAACCTTGGGCTAATTCGATTTATAATTCTCAGTAATTTTACTTTGCCAATGTTTACTTCAAATTTGTTCTTCTTAAAGGCTTTTATAAATTCATCGACTAATTTTTGAGGAGAAATTTTACCTTTTCCTCTTCCTTTTGTCATTGCTGTATCTACCAATGGTGGTATAATTTCAAATACTTTTATTTTATTTAATTGGTATCTTAGTGCTTTTGAGAAAATGTGAATTCCAGCCTTTGTCCCACAGTAAACAGGAGCGTCCATTTTAGGAACTAAGGCCAATCCTGACGAAACATTTACAATTGCTGAATTGTCATTAATTTTAAGTATGGGTAATACTAATGCGATTAGTTTTAGAGGTACCAGAAAGTTTACATTAATTTCGTGTTCTACTTTATGAAGTAATTGATGCCCATCTGCAAAATTATAGTTGTATTGTATTCCCGCATTATTAATTAGAATATTTAGGTCGCTATGTTCTTGTTCGACAAACAGAATGAGTTTATCTAACCCATCTTGCTTGGAAATATCACATTTAAAGGGGGTAATTCGTTTGTCTAACTTTTCGAGTTCTTCTAATTTTTCTTTGTTTCTGCCAACAGCAATAATCTCATTGTCAAATTCAAGAAATTTTTCAGTAAGTGCTTTTCCAATTCCAGCAGTTGCTCCAGTAATCAGAATTTTATTTTTGTGTAATCGCATATCTTTAATCTTATGATGCAAAAATCATGAGAATAGAAGTGCTACACATTTACATATGTAAAGATTTTATTTTTTTGCCCGAATTCGGCTTAATTGTGTTGGTGTAATTCCTAAATAAGAAGCGATATGGTATTGCGGAATTAAGTTTTCTAAATTTGGGTGTTCTCTTCGGAAAATTTCATAGCGTTCAGTTGCGTCTAACATAACTAATTCTATTTCACGTTTTTCTTTTTCTATGAAAAATTGTTCTGCTAAAATTCTAGCAAGCCGTTCTGTTTTAGGGCTTCTACTATAAAGGTTGGTAAAACCTGAGAAGTCTGCAATTAAAAAAGTGCAATCTGTTAGACATCGAATATTAATAAGATTCTTCTGGCCACTTATTAATGATGAGTATGCACCTATAAAACTATTTTTTGTAAAGAACGATTTATTGTATTCGTTTCCGTCATTATTCCTATAAAATGCTCTAAAAATCCCTGTTGAAACAAAAGCGAATTTTTTAGAAAATTCCCCTTCTCTTGCAAAATATTCATTTTTTTTAAGCTGCTTTTCTGAAAATAGAGACAAGAATAACTCCATTTCAGTTGCTGTGAAATTTATTATTTTGTTTAAATATTGTTGGAATTCTTGCATTTAGGTGTATTATTAATGTACACAACGATTTGTGTATAAGTAGTGGCGTTTTAAAAGCTAGTTTTTCCAGATAAGGATTAGGTTAATTAATGTCTAAACTTTGAATTTAACAATTAGCAGCCATTACTTACCTTTGTTAGGCACTGGGTTCTGTCCTGCGTTGCATTGGTGATACAAGATAAGATTTAGTTCTTTGAAAACAAGTAACATATCTGTAATTGAGATGATAGACTTTAAAGAAATTCTAGAAAACGAGCTAATTAGAAAGTTAGAGGGCTCACGTAAAGGAGATTATTTAGAGAATTGGTCTATCGGCCTGGGTAGGCAGATCAGTCAAACCGCCTTGTGTTGCTTATCTTTCAGGGGGTACTGAGCGATAAGTTTAAAGACTTACCTACTGGCTGTGAAGTTCTTAGAGTGGAGTTATGGTGGGAGTAGAGGAGTTGAAAGAGATGAGATCGTACCTTTGTTGAAGTGTTCCTTCGGCTACGCTCAGGATAAACCAAGAACAACTTTAGTATTGTCAAAATCGAGGGATTGTCGGTCTTGCGAGACAAATACTGATGAGAGTAACCTGATTTATTTACCTACTCGACCTTTCTCTTTTATAATTCTCAATATCAGAGATAAATTCGTTCAACTTCACTTCAAATTTTCGTTTTGTCATACTTATCGAAGCGACAGTATTTTCATCATCATTCCAGTTTTTAGGGAATTCTTTAGAAGCTTTTACTTTATATACTCCTTTTCCTTTTTTTCTCTGTCCTTCAAATTGGGGGTCAACTATAAAACATAAATAGTTATGTTTAAATTGAACTTTCCAGTTTTCATCACCCCATCATTTATTATCTGAATCAATTTTGATAATTTCCCAATTTCGATTGAGAAGTTCTTGTTCGATCTGATATTTGTAACCTGTTTTTCAACGCTCAACTGTTATATATTCTAATTTATTACTCGCTTTAACATTGGCAACCAATATATAATTAGATAATTCAGGGTTTGTCATCCAATCAATAGTTATATAGTTTTCTTGTGATGATGGATAAAATCCAATTCTATTAACTTTCAAAGTCTTAACCCTAAGGAATCAGGATACCTAAATTCAGCTGTTGTGACAAATTTG
>QILY01000220.1 GCA_003232155.1 Maribacter sp. | reverse complement strand
GTCCCTTAAAATTAGAACCTGATTTTTTCAATTGCACAAAATCACCGATAACTTCCTCTAAACGAGCGGTCTCATATACTTGGTCTATGGTGGATTTTGATATCAATTTTTAGAAAATTTCAACTATTAAAAAAGTAAGTTCCACAATATCGTGAAGAAAAGTTTAATTAAGAAAACATTTAGATATAAAGTCATTCTATCAAAAAAGAACAAACATAATATAAATAAAAAAATTACATTTAAAACTCTTTTCACTAGCTAAATCTGATGAATACGAGGTATTTATTCGAATTCTAATTTACTTGATGAAAACCTTAGGTTTTTAAAAGCCAGAAGGAAAAATTCTTCTGGCTTTTTTTATTTACCTGTCTATAGAAATGTGGATATCACAAATCAAACCGAAGGCCCAAAGAGATATTACGTTGTTCAACTGTGGCATTCTTAAAAATAGGGTTTAGGTCATATTTAGCGTAAAATACACCCCCAAAACCTGTATAAGCACTAAGACCATACACAAAATTAGATGTATTATACCCTCTTTTAAATTTATCTTTTATGTTTTCACCATCTCTTTTATATTTCAACTTTTGAAGGACACCTAAATTAAACCCTCCGTATCCACCAATACCGATACGGAACTTATTTCTCAACGAATAGCGAATGGTCTTCTCTGTCTCTTTAAGTTTTGAAGGTCCAAATTCAAAGTGAACTGGGAAAACCAAATTATCCATTCTAAATTTTGATTTTCGCAAGTCAAATCCAAATTCTTCAAGTACAGTTTGCCCATTATCCCTTACAAAAATCTGATTGCCTTTTGGTTTTAAACCATTATACTGGAATGAAACTCCATAGTTAAGCCTTAAAAAGTTTGAATTTTTGAATACACGTGTGCGCCAGGCCCAACCGAATTCAAAAAAACGACTACCCCCTATTTTATATGGAGAATCTTCAAGAGATTGGCCATCGATAAGTACATTGTTCAAACCAATAGCAAAAACAAAATCAGAATATGTACGGCGATCGTACTTTAGCTTTCTTTTCCATCTTGAATTATTAAATAGTATTGTTGGTTTTCCATTAATATCAATACTCAACCCAACTCGATCATTTTCTAAAGTATCATTTTCTATGAGCGTTAAACCCTTTCCTTTATTTCTTTCCAACAATAAAATCTCATTGTCAAGTATTGCAATTCTATTTTCAATATTCAAGGCTCGTTTTTTGGCTGCATTTTCTTTTAATAGAATAGCTTCTTCTTTAGTAATCACCCCTTCATCCAATCTTTTGTTAATATCTTCGACCTCATATTTAAGAGCTTCTTTTTCTTGATTCTCAATTTGATGCTTCAACTCTTTTAGAGTTTCAATCTTTTTCTTATAGGCTTCAGTTTCTTGGGCATTTACATTTTGAGCAAGAAATGACAGTAAAATTAATACTAGATAAAAGGTGATAATTCTCATTTTATTTTGATTTAAGCATCTCTTACCACCTCCCTCTTATTGAGAGAGGTAATAGAGATAGATTATTGATTGATGAACATTTTAATTGTTACGGTCTGCTACAGCTGTTCTTACCTTGAGAAAGCGGCTTTTTAAAGTTTCGAAAATTTGATCTCGGAAAGATTGATCTAACTCGTCTTCAACGGCAGTCAATAAAGCCATTGCATCGACACTTTGGTCTTGATTGAATAATTTGTCGGTTAAAATTTCTCTTTGGGCATTGCGAAGCAAAGAATCTACTTCAGCATCGGTTAAGGCATTGGCGTCTTCTTCAAGTGAATTTACTTGAGCAATAACTTCCAGTATTTTTGTATTGATAATTTCATCGGATAACTTGCTTTTTACTTGAATCTCTTCTATTGCCGAAGTTTCTTTTTCGAATGAAGCAATCTTATCTTCCATATTAGCTATTATATTTTTTTGTTCTATATCTTTAATTGATTCCTTTTTAATCTTATTCTGTACCGAATTTGTAGTTATTTCAGCTACTTTAATTTCTGTAGTATCTTCTATCAATATATCAGTACTAAAATCGTTGGTTTCCTTAATTTCTTCTTCAGACGTATCAACTACTTGAATATTTGGGATGATTTGAGCATTTTCTCTATTCACATAAAGTACAGATAGTATCAAAACACCTATAAAACTTGCCGCAATACCATACCAAAAATATTCTTTCTTTTTAGGTTGTTCAGAAGCATCTAATTGATTGCTCAATTTTTTCCATGCTTCAGCGGAAGGCTTTATCTCACGACCATCTAACTTTTCTTTAATATGTTTTTCAAATTTATTCGGTGCCATACCCTAGACTATTTTGTTCTTTTAATTTTTGTTGCAATATTCTTCTCGCCTTAAATAATTGTGATTTTGATGTGCTTTCAGATATACCGAGCATTTGACCTATCTCTTGATGCTTGTAGCCTTCAATGGCATACATTGCAAATACAGTTCTATAACCGTCAGGTAATGCATCAATCAACATTTGTATATGCTCTACGTTCATATCTGCCAGTGAAAATGAAACATTTTGATGTTCACTTTTATCTAAAATTTCATCATCATAGACTACAAATTGTTTCTTTCTTAAATAAGAAATGCTTTCACGTATCATAATTCTACGAATCCACCCTTCAAAGCTTCCTTCAAATTTGAAGGTTTGTAAATTTGTGAAGACTTTTAAAAAACCATTGACCATTACATCTTCGGCAAATTGTGCATCTTTGATGTATTGCCTACAAACACCCAACATTTTTGGAGCATATTGGTCATACAAACGCTGCTGTGCATCTCGTGTGCCTGATGCAGCTTTTTTAATCAACTGCTTTTCGCTGGTATAAAATGAAATGATTTTCAAACGTTTAAATATTGTCTTCTATAAAGATAGACGAGTTGTGTTTTGAAAAGGTTGCCTGGGGTAATTATTTTTTTTGTGAAAAATATTACTTTATCGTCTCAACAGACAGGTTTGTGAGGAAGAACTTTTTTTAAATTTTCCCCTTGAGGGCGACACAGTGAGAGCTGTGGGCAAACTGAAGTAGGGCTGGGTGTTCTTTTATAAGGTTGAAATAACTACATAACCTGAATTTATTAAGTCCATTCTCTTGGTAAAGACCTCTTTTTAAACTGAGCATCCATAACTTTGCGAAAGTTAGTAGCAACTGCTTGAAAATAGCTTTTGGCTACCTTGAGTGCATTAGAAGAACTTATAGCTACGTAGTACTTTGGTTGCGCTCAGGATTAGATTTTTATTTTTTACGATCAACCACATAGTTGACCATAAGTTCAAGAGCACTTTTATATTCTGAATTCGGATATGCTTGCAGCAACTGTAGAGCTTCGTTTTTATATTCCAACATTTTTTGAACCGCATATTCCAATCCACCTTTACTTTTCACAAAGGTTATGACCTCTTTTACCCGTTTTTTGTCTTTGTTATGATTTTTAATGGAGTTGATAAGCCACTTTTTTTCATCCTTAGAACATATATTCAACACATGTATAAGTGGGAGGGTCATTTTTTGTTCTTTGACATCAATGCCTGTAGGTTTTCCTATTTTCTCTCCTCCATAATCAAATAAATCGTCTTTTATCTGAAATGCCATGCCGCATAGTTCTCCAAATTTTCGGAAGGTCTCTACGTCTTCAGAATCTGGTTTTACCGAGCAGGCTCCCAATCCGCAGCAAGCAGCTATTAATGTTGCTGTTTTTTGACGTATAATATCATAGTACACTTCTTCGGTAATATCTAAACGCCTAGCCTTTTCAATCTGTAACAACTCACCCTCGCTCATTTCACGAACAGCAACAGAGATTATACGCAATAAATCAAAATCCCCATTATCAATAGACAACAGCAATCCTTTTGACAATAAATAATCACCTACTAAAACTGCTATTTTATTTTTCCATAAGGCATTGATGGAAAAAAATCCGCGGCGCTTGTTACTCTCATCAACTACATCATCGTGTACCAAAGTAGCGGTGTGGATCAATTCAATGACCGATGCACCACGATACGTTCGTTCGTTCACCTCGCCATTGTTCAGCATTTTCGCCGTTAAAAAAACGAACATGGGCCGCATCTGCTTCCCCTTTCGATTTACTATATAATGTGTGATTCTATTTAAGAGCGCAACTTTTGAAGACATTGCATTTCGAAACTTGGTCTCGAACAACTCCATTTCCTGATATACAGGTTCTTTTATTTTTGATACGATTTTCAACTGATGAAGTTTTCTATCTATTATTGATTTATTAAGGTAAATTTAAGCAAAAGGAAGAAGGGAAAGATGAATAATTGGTATTATACCTTAAATCCGCAAGTGTTTTCTACTATTGCTTATTCGCCAACTGCCCACAAGCAGCATCAATATCTTTCCCTCGTGAACGGCGTACGGTAACTACAATATTATTTCGTTTGAGGGTATTTACATACATATCAATAGCTTTGTCATTGGCTTGTTGAAATTCGCCGTCATCAATAGGGTTGTATTCTATCAAATTGACCTTAGAAGGCGCAAACTTGCAAAATTGAACCAAGGCGTCAACATCTTTTTGAGTATCATTAATTCCGTTCCAGACTATATATTCATAGGTGATTCTACTCTTGGTTTTACCATACCAATATTGTAGAGCTTCACGTAGGTCAGCTAAAGTAAAAGTAGCATTAAAAGGCATAATAGAAGTGCGAATATCATCAATGGCAGAGTGTAAGGATACTGCCAAATTAAATTTCACTCCTTCATCGGCCATTTTTCGAATCATTTTCGGCACACCCGAAGTTGAAACTGTAATACGTTTAGGAGACATGCCCAAACCTTCAGAAGATGTAATTTTATCAATAGCCTTTAAAACATTAGTATAGTTCATGAGCGGTTCGCCCATACCCATAAAAACAATATTGCTCAATGGCCTATTAAAATACAAACGGCTTTCATTATCAATAGCGACCACCTGATCATAAATTTCATCAGGATTCAAATTACGCATACGTTTTAAACGCGAAGTGGCACAAAAACGACAATCTAAACTACAGCCTACTTGACTTGACACACAGGCTGTTGTTCTTGTTTTTGTGGGAATAAGCACAGATTCTACCACCAAATCATCATGTAAACGAACGGCATTTTTTATAGTACCATCAGTACTACGTTGCATTACATCTACTTTTATATGATTGATGACAAAGTTCGCCTCAAGCATATCACGGGTTTCTTTTGAAAGATTGGTCATTACATTAAAAGAATGGGCCGATTTTTGCCAAAGCCATTCATACACTTGATTTCCCCTGAAAGCCTTATCTTCATTATTGACAAAAAAGTCTCGCAATTGCTCTCTTGTAAGAGCCCTAATGTCTTTCTTTTTGATAGTATCCACTTTATAAAAGATAAAAAAAATCCCTCTTTAAACTGAATACTATAAAGAGGGATCTATTACTGTATTTAAAAGATTCCCCACTTCGAGGGAATGAAAAAAATTGGCTATATGATCAACATTGCATCACCATAAGAATAGAACTTATATTGCTCCAATATGGCTTCTTTGTATACTTTTTTCATTAAGTCATGACCCATAAATGCAGATACCATCATCAATAATGTTGATTTTGGCAAATGAAAATTAGTTACCATGGCATTGGCAATACTAAATTCATAAGGAGGGAAAACAAATTTGTTTGTCCATCCATCATGAACATTCAATGTTTGTTGTGAAGAAACAGCACTTTCCAACCCGCGCATAGCTGTAGTGCCAACAGCACATATCCTACGTTTTTTTAATTTTGCATTATTTACAATTTCAGTAGCCTTTTCATCAATAATCAATTCTTCACTATCCATCTTATGTTTTGAAAGATCTTCAACCTCAACCGGGTTAAAAGTACCTAAACCTACATGCAAAGTGAGCTCTGCAAAGTTCACCCCTTTTATTTCTAAACGTTTTAATAAATGTTTTGAAAAATGGAGACCTGCCGTTGGTGCTGCTACTGCACCTTCATGCTTTGCATAAATAGTTTGGTAACGTTCTTCATCTTCAGGCTCTACGTCTCTTTTGATGTATTTAGGCAGTGGTGTTTCACCTAATTCTTTCAATTTTCTTCTAAAATCAATATATGAACCATCATACAAGAAACGTAGTGTTCTACCTCTAGATGTAGTGTTATCAATAACCTCAGCTACCAATGTTTCATCATCACCAAAATATAATTTATTACCAATACGTATTTTTCTTGCAGGGTCTACCAATACATCCCATAGGCGTTGCTCTTCATTTAGTTCACGTAGTAAAAACACTTCAATACGGGCACCGGTTTTTTCTTTGTTGCCATATAATCGCGCTGGAAAAACCTTTGTATTATTGATGACCATAATATCATCCTCATCAAAATAATTGATAAGGTCTTTGAACATTTTATGCTCAATTTTTCCTGAATCTCTATGAATGACCATTAGTTTTGATTCATCCCTGTTTTCTGCTGGATATTCTGCCAATAAATCTTCAGGAAGTTCAAAATGGAAGTGCGATAATTTCATTTATTGAATTTTAGTTAGAATTTTTTGCGGTGGCAAATATACGATTCCGATATAGGGGATGTCAAGTAAAACCGTGATTAAATGACTATTATAATTCTGTAGCTTCGAATCCTAATTTTTTAAGATCATTCCAAAAGTCAGGATATGATTTAGAAACTACGCCTGCATCATTAATAATAATAGGGGTTTTAAGTGCCAACGGTGCAAAGGCCATTGCCATTCTATGATCGTGATAAGTATCTATAGCAACATCTTCTTTTAAGCTATTTGAAGCCTCGAGTACCAAGCTATTATTGGTTACTGAAATATTCGCGCCTAATTTTGATACTTCAGCGTATAGGGCTTCAAGCCTGTCCGTTTCTTTTATTTTTAGCGTATGCAAACCTATAAGGTGGCAACCTATGCCTAGGCCAACACAAGTGACTCCAATGGTTTGTGCAGTATCAGGAGCATTTGAAAGGTCTAGTTTTAAAATCTTTATGCTTGACGCTTCAATTTTTTGCAATTTTATGTGATTGTCTCCAAAAATTGTCTCAACCCCGAGTTGTTTATATATTTCTGAAAGTACACTATCACCTTGAAGGCTATTTTTTTTGTATGCGGATAATTTAATTTCTGTACCTACATCACATAATGCAACTATGCTATAAAAATAAGACGCCGAACTCCAATCAGATTCAACTACCAAATTAGTAGTATTAACCGATGCTTTTGGCAGTACTTTAATACTATTACCTTCAAATGAATTTTCTACCCCTATTTCAGTTAATAAAGCTAATGTCATCTTAATATAGGGTACAGATGTAATCTTACCTACTAATTCAAGTTCTAAACCATTTTCTAAGCTTGGCGCTATTAATAAAAGAGATGAAATATATTGACTACTGATATTAGCAGGAAGGCTAACTTTATTTTTAGTGATTTTTTTTCCGGTAATACGAATTGGAGGATACCCTTCATTATGACCATATTCAATAGAGGCCCCCAAGGTTTGTAATGCCTCTACCAGCACTTTTATTGGGCGTTCGGTCATTCTTTTTGAACCAGTAAGGGTAACTTCTTTTCCTTCTTGGGATGCAAAATAACTGGTTAGAAAACGCATCGCCGTACCAGCATGGTGAATATCTACTACTCCTTTTTCAATTTTCAAGCCTTTTTGCATTACCGCGGCATCATCTGAATTAGAAATATTATCAATTGTGATGTTAGGGTACAAAGCCTGCAAAAGCAATGACCGATTAGACTCGCTTTTAGAGCCTGTTATTTGAAGATTTGAT
>QILY01000035.1 GCA_003232155.1 Maribacter sp. | reverse complement strand
GAAGACGGATGAACCCTGACAGAAATGTCGGGGTTTATTTTTTAAGTTTAAGTTCAAAAAAGTTTATGGATTTAGGCTGAAATAGCACCAGAAAAGCTTTCAGGTTACGAAATTTCGTTGATGAACGACCTTAGACGGTGGATATACAGGAAAAGAAGAGAGGCACTAAAAGGCAAAACCAGATATGGTTTTTATAACCTATTAAATTAATTATCCCAAATTGGGATAATTTTTGTATATTTGCAGTATGAGAATAATTGCTAAGGCAACACTTAGAGGATTTTGGCAAAAACACCCAGATTCAAAAGAACAGCTTTTATCCTGGTATAAAAATTTTTCAAAAATGAGCTATTCTAATCCTAACCAAATTAAAGGGGTCTACAGAAGTGCCGACCAAGTAGGAAATGGAAGAATTGTATTTAATATATGTGGCAATGATTATCGTTTGATTGTGCACTTTAATTACAAGTTTCAATTCGGTTATATCCGATTTATAGGAACCCACAAAGAATATGATACTATAAAAGACATTAAAAACATATAGTTATGGAAATCAAATTAATTAAAACAAAATCAAGTTATAAAGCAGCTCTCAAAAGAATTGAAAAATTGTTCGAAGCAGAGTCAGGCACTCCAGAAGGCGACGAATTAGATATTTTGGTTACGTTGGTCGATAAATACGAAGAAGAGCATTATCCTATCCCTGAGCCCCACCCAATAGAAGCAATAAAGTTTATGATGGAACAAATGGAAATGAAACCTAAAGATTTAGCGAAAATTTTTCAAAGCCAAAGCAGGGTTTCTGAAATCTTGAATAAAAAAAGACCTTTAAATTTAAAAATGATTCAGCTCTTGCACGAACATTTAAGAATTCCAGCAGAGATATTGATAAAAAATTATGAATTATCTACATAGCACCAAATTACAACTACCAGTAATTATCTATGAACGAAGAACAAAAAGAGCAAAATGAAAAATGACACTATCAGGGCAAAACGAATAGTGATATTGTTAATTTACCGATTATGTTTAGAAGGAGTGCTCTATCCCCTTCAAATAATCAAAATATTTTAAATGCTCCAATTAGCACAATAAGAATTTTATTTAATGACCTTAATGATATTAGTAATGGCCTCATACCAAAAATGGGACAAAATTTCGTCCTATTTTTGGTATAATTATCCTTGTATAATAAAAATAGAAGGTCTTTTATGCAGGTCAACAGGTGATTTTTTCCAAGTTTCTACGGTTTTGGTGGCTATGTATTCTGTAGGTAATGTAATATCACAAGCTATGCATAGCAGCGTTCTACTAGATAATGTTTTGAGCATTTCAGCAAACAAGGTATCATTTCTATAAGGTGTTTCAATGCATATTTGTGATTGATCTAGGTCAATAGCTGTTTTCTCCATCTTTTTAATCGCTTTCTTTCGCGCGTTGGAATCAATGGGTAAATACCCATTAAAAGCAAAGCTTTGACCATTCATTCCACTGGCCATAAGTGCTAAAAGAATAGAAGATGGCCCTACCAAAGGAACTACTTGTATGTCTTTTTCGTGAGCAATTTTCACAACATTGGCTCCAGGGTCAGCTATTCCAGGGCATCCTGCCTCAGAAAGCACACCAACATTGTGACCTTCAATACAAGGTTGTAAAAAACTAGGAATTGATTGGGGTTCAGTATATTTATTTAGTATTTCAATATGAAGACTAGCTTGTGATTTCTTAGAACTTATTTTTTTGATAAACCGTCTTGCCGTTTTTTCATTTTCAACAATATAATGGTCAATATCTTCAATAGCCCTTTTAATAGATATGGGTAAAACCTCTAAAGGTTCATTTTCACCTAAAGTGGTCGGAATCATAAATAATTTTCCTTTCGCTTTCATAGTAGTAACTCAATTTTATGAGTTAGTATTCAATTTTTCTGCGATAACATCACAAGCAGTATCAATAAGTTGAAAAACATGTTCAAACCCATCTTCACCACCATAGTAGGGGTCAGGCACTTGTTTTTTTGGTAGATTAACTACATCAAGTAATAATTTTACTTTTGCAATTTCTGCGGTATTCTTAGTTAATGTAATAACATTTGCATAATTGCTTTTATCCATCACGTAAATTACATCAAAATCCACAAAATCTTGGGTATTGAATTTTCTGCATCTTTGATGAGAGATATCAATTCCATGTTTCTGGGCTACAGCAATACTTCTACTATCGGGTTTGTTACCTATATGAAACCCTCCAGTACCGGCAGAATCAACAAAAACTTTTTCAGAATCTATTTTATGTTGAAGAATACCTTCAGCCAATGGTGACCTACAGATGTTTCCTAGGCATACCATTAAAACTCTAGTTGTCATTACAGAATTATGAAAATTTCTTGATAAGGTCGTCAATATACTTTCTGAACTGCTTATCAGTTTCAGCAAGATTATCTACTGTTTTACAGGCGTGAAGTACAGTAGCATGGTCTCTTTTGCCTATTTGTGAACCTATACTAGCCAGAGATGCTTTGGTGAATTTCTTTGCAAAGAACATCGCCAATTGTCTGGCTTGTACAATATGTCTTTTTCTGGTTTTTGATTGCAAAGTAGCAACATCCATTTCAAAGTAATCAGAAACTACTTTTTGAATATAATCGATAGATACTTCGCGCTTTGTATTTTTTACGAATTTCTCAACTACTTGCTGCGCCAATTCTAAGGTGATTTCCCTTTTGTTGAACGAAGATTGTGCAATTAACGAAATGATAGCACCTTCTAATTCGCGAATATTACTTTTAATATGCTTGGCAACATAATCAACAATATCATAGGGCATTTCAACGCCATCACGGTATAATTTATTTTTTAAGATAGATATGCGCGTTTCGTAATCAGGGTTTTGCAATTCTGCTGAAAGTCCCCATTTGAAACGTGACAATAAACGTTGTTCAATATCTTGCATATCAACAGGCGCCTTATCCGAGGTCAAGATTACTTGCTTTCCATTTTGGTGCAAATGATTAAAAATATGGAAAAAAACATCTTGGGTACCTGATTTACCCGATAAGAACTGAACATCATCAATAATTAATACATCGATCAATTGATAAAAATGAATAAAATCATTTCGTGTATTTTTCTTTACTGATTCAATATATTGTTGTGTAAATTTTTCAGCTGAAATATATAATACCGTTCTTTCAGGGTACTTGTCTTTTATCTCAACACCAATAGCATGTGCTAAATGGGTTTTACCTAAACCTACACCACCAAATACTAATAAAGGATTAAATGACGTGCCACCCGGTTTATTTGCTACAGCCATACCAGCGGAACGTGCTAAACGGTTTGAGTCGCCTTCTAAAAAATTATCAAAGTTGTAGTTGGGGTTTAACTGAGATTCTATCTTAATATTTCGAATACCAGGAATCACAAACGGATTTCTAAGTTCTGGGCTCTTTGACTTAATAGGTACATCCATTTCTTGAGGACTCATACTTGCTCTATTTGAACTTGGAATTTTTTCAGTGAAAGGTTCTCGATTACCATAGGTATTTTCCATACGTATAATATATACTAATTTTGCCGTTTCGCCCAATTCTTTAGTGAGCGCCACTTTTAATAATTTAACGTAGTGTTCTTCCAACCATTCGTAGAAAAATTTACTGGGTACCTGTATGCTTAATGCATTTTCAGATAATTTAACTGGTTTGATAGGTTCAAACCATGTTTTGAATGCCTGCGGTTGGATATTATCTTTGATAAAAGCCAAGCAATTGTCCCACACAGAATTAGCAGTAACACCCATTATTAAATATGTCTTATTAGTTGGTTAGTATTTTCATTTGTAGGTTCAAAGTTAGGTAAGAGCATACCTTAACTTATTGGTTGAGCAAATATGTGAACAAAAAAGCTAAAAAAAAAATGATTTAGTATTGAATTTTAGGTTTTTTTTCCTCATGTTCGCTACTTGCTTTTCAGCATCCTTTAAATGTATACTTTTTACATGATAAATTATGAATTTTAACGAAATTTCTTTTCGAGTTAGATATGGAGAAACTGACCAAATGGGTGTGGTGTATCATGGTAATTATGCGCAATACCTAGAAATGGGCAGGGTTGAGTGGTTACGTGAGTTTGGAATTTCTTATAAAGAGATGGAAGAAAACGGAATTATGCTACCAGTTATTTCTTTACAAGTAGTTTACAAAAAACCAGCAGTTTATGATGATTTAATTACTGTACGTACTATTTTAAAGAAAACTCCTACTGTGAAAATTGAGTTTAATTTCGAAATTTATAATGAAGCACGTGAAATTTTAGCAGAAGCAAATGTAATTTTGGTATTTATGGATATGAAAAGAAACCGACCTGTAAGATGCCCTGCAGGTCTTCTAGAAAAAATTTCTGTTTTATAGTCAAATTGGTATAATTACAACCGTATGCATGCTTTCAAAAATAGCAGCAATTGCTTCAGTTTCATTTTTTCGTACCGAAATTTTCAATTGACAGTCCATTTCAAGTTGTTGTGAAACAATTTTTAATTGTTTTTGTTTGATGATTCGCATTACTTTATCTATTTCGGCATAGCTGAAAGAAAGTTGAAATTGTTCAGTAATGACTTTCTCTATTATGTCTGAGGTTTCCAAGGCCATTTGTGCACCCGTACGGTAAGCACTTATTAAACCGCCTAGGCCTAATTTCACTCCCCCAAAAACTCTAGCAACGGCAATCAATACATTGGTTACTCCAAAAGATTGAATTTGCCCATAAATAGGCATGCCTGCTGAATTATTGGGCTCCCCATCATCATTGGCACGATAGCTAAGGTTTTCTACACCCAATTGCCAAGCATAACATACATGGTTGGCCGTATGATGTTTTCGCTTTAGTTCTTCAATTAAAGGTTTTACCTCTTCTTCAGTTTGTATGGGGAAGGCATACCCGTAAAATTTACTCTTTTTTTCTTTGAACAGAATTCCTTCTGAAGCTTTGCCAATAGTTTTATATGTGTCAGAAGTAGCATCCATTAGAAAAAAGCAACTAAAAGAATACTGATGACCGCTAAGAGAATACCTCCCCAGTTTTTCAAACTAATTTTTTCCCTGAAAAGAATAATGCCCAAAAGAGTAGAGAACATAACAATGGCTACATTATTTATCGTAAAAATAGATGCGCTATTTAAAGTGTCGTTCTGAAGGGCGCGAAGTAAAAAGTAAATGGAAAAATAATTGGGTACACCAAGAACAATTCCCCCTAAAATATTTCGAAAATTGACTTTTAATGGTTTTTTTATCGATTTTAATAGGATAAATAAAACACCTATAGTAGCAGCTGAAGCAAAAACAGTAGATGAGAAGAGTGCAAATTCTTTTTCTTCTATATAACTTTCTTGAATATACTTTAAGCTCGTATCAATAAGACCCGAGCCTATGAATACCAGTATTGGCAGAAGCAGGGATGGTTTTTTGATTGAAACGGATTTTTCTTTGACCGATGCAAAATAAACTGCTACCAAGGCTAAAATCATCCCCAAAATTTTTATAATACCCAACTGTTCATGGTATACATAAACCCCAAACAGTACCGGAAGTACAAAAGACATTTTAGTGGCGACCGAGGCTACTGCTACCCCATTTCTTTGAGAGGCGGCAGCCATAAGGTTGAACACGATAATAAAAAGCAGCCCTAATGAGAGAGTGCCCCAAAACCATGGTTTTTGAGGAATATCAGTTATACTGATTTCCCCTTGGTAGTATAAAAGCCCTACCGTACAAGCAACTAGATAATTGGTAATTATAGCATAAAGCGTCTCAACTTTATAGGTGTCAAAAAGTTTAAAGATGACAAAAATAAGACTTGAAAAAAGTACACTTAAAACGAGGTCCAACATTTAAAGTCTATTTTTTAAATGAGTAATATCTTCTTTGCCCACTTGAAGGTTCCAGCATGTAATACCCAATTTTTCAGCGGCATCGGTATTTTCTTTGGTATCGTCTATGAAAAAAGTTTCTTCGGCTTTTAACCCATTTTGTTGCAGTACAAATTCATAAATGTTGGCATTGGGCTTTCTCAAATTAATTTCATGTGAAAGGTAAAACTGCTCAAAACAGTTTTTAAAACGGTTGTAGGCATCAGTTCCCATGGTGGCCATTACATGCGAAATATGTAAATCATTGGTATTGCTCAGTAAAAACAAACGGTATTTTTTTTCATCAGATAATTTTTCTAGAAACTCTAAGCGGTAGGCAGGAAAATCTAATAAAATAGAATTCCACATTTGTACAATATCAGCGGCATTGACTTGGGGGTATATTTCTTTAAGCCTATGAATAAAAGCATCTGAACTAATCGCGCCAACTTCGTAAGAGTGGTTCAAAGTATTCAGTTCAGTTGTGGGTTCTGTCGTGCCACCATATTTTTCAATAGCCCTAAAAACGGCTTTCTTATCAAGGTTTATAAAAATATCCCCAAAATCAAAAATGATATTTTTAACCATTGATATAGGTATTTAAGGTGTCTTGTTCTATTTTTTTTGAAGCTATCGAGCCACCAGTTGTTTTTGGAGCTTTTAATCCTTCATTGAAAGACTTGTTTCCTGTAAATACGCGAGCCTCATCCCATAAATTGGCATTGATAAAAGTTTGTAGTGTTTGCATACCACCTTCAATGATAATACTGGTGATTTTTTTATTGTACAATATATTGCAAATTTGAAGGGCGACATCTTTTGAGAAATCCATCCATTCATAATAAATATCATTTTTGTGCCGATTTGTATCGGTAATTTCAGTCAATATTAGGGTCTGGGTGCTTCCATCCAGTACATGAAAATTATGATCTATTTTTAAATCTTTATCCAATATTACCCGCAAAGGGTTTTTACCGACCCAGTGGCGTACATCCAATTTTGGGTTGTCTTTTAAAACGGTATTCGTCCCCACTAAAATCGCCTGCTCTTCAGCACGCCACTGATGTACCAGTTGTCTTGAATACGTATTCGTAACCCAATAAGGTTCAGGGTCTTTATCACGCAATTCATTTGAAGGAGCCATATAGCCATCTATAGTCTCTCCCCATTTTAAGATAATGTATGGTCGTTTTTTCTGATGAAAGCACAAAAAGCGTTTATGGTGTTCTTGGCATTCTTTTTCTAGAATACCTACAGTGACTTCACATCCGGCATCCTTTAATTTTTGAATGCCTTGACCAGCTACTTTTTCATGTGGGTCTAAAGTTCCGATTACCACTCTAGGAATTTGACTTTTTATAATCAAATCAGTACAAGGGGGTGTTTTACCATAATGAGAGCATGGTTCGAGAGTTACATACAAAGTTGCTTTTTTAAGTAGCGTTTTGTCGG
>QILY01000224.1 GCA_003232155.1 Maribacter sp. | reverse complement strand
GTTAAAAGATTGCTGTTTAGACGGCTTATCTGGGAATTAGGTCTTGAATTGATTGTAATTTACTGACTGTGAGATCGATATTAATCGAACTCAGGTTTATAGAACTCTTGTGGCTTTTACAAAAGCATGGTTCCAAAAACCTTCGCGTAGTGATGAAACCGTAACGCCTCTTGAAGAAGAAGCGTGTATGAATTTAATTTCATCATTTTCAATAGATACAACCATACCTACATGATTGATTTTTTTTCCACGTTTTGAGGTTTTGAAAAAGAGAAGGTCGCCTTTTTCAACATTTTTGATTTTTACTTTTTTGCCTTTCTCAGCCATTTGGTGGGATACCCTGGGCAATTGTACATTGTGTTCAGCAAAAGAAACATACAAAAGACCAGAACAGTCCATTCCCTTTTTTGTGGTGCCTCCATATTTATATCTTGTGCCAGAAAACGTAAGTGCCGTGTTTATAACACCATCGGCCTTTGAAAGCTTTTTTAGTTCACGTTTGTTAAGTTTGGTTCTTTTTGTGGTTTCTTGTTCACTGGTTTTAGTCTTTTCTTCTGAAGCTTTAACAGTGATTCTACGCTCTTTGGTTTTGCTATAGGTAGTTTTCTTTTTTATAGCTCCACAGCCGACAATACATAATAAGAGAAAAATAGATAAAAATTTACGCATTAATAGAGAGGGTTTACTGCTCGTATCCATCAAAATTAAAGAAATATTTTTGGATATACGCCTTTACAAATCAAGCATTTTTGACAATTAGCTCGGCAGCGTTCATACTTGCTCCTTTTCCGCCCAGCTTTTTTTCAAGTTCGGTATAGGCCAACAACTGCTTTTCTCTTGAACTACCACCCAATATTTTTTGAAGCTCTACTTTTAGGTCTTTGGTATTCAAATCATCTTGAATCAGTTCTTTGACCACCTCTTTTTTCATGATTAAATTAACCAGTGAAATATACTCTAAAGTAATAATACGCTTGGCAATTTGGTATGATAGCCAATTGGCCCTATAACAAACCACTTGAGGTACTTTGAACAATGAAGTTTCTAAGGTTGCTGTGCCACTAGTTACTAAGGCGGCATGTGATGTGCTCAGCAAATTATAAGTTAAGTTAGATACAAAGCCTACATTCGGATTTTTTAAAAATGACGTGTAGAAATCTTTTTCTAAACTGGGTGCGCCAGCAATTACAAATTGATATTCTTGAAAATCACCAATAATAGATAGCATTAAAGAAAGCATTTTTTGCACCTCTTGTTTGCGACTACCTGGTAAAAGGGCAATGATGGGCTTTTTAACATCTAAATTATTTGTAGCTCTAAACTTTTGTTCATCAACTATGTTCAGGTCAGAAATAGCATCTATCAGGGGGTGCCCTACAAAATGAACTGGAAAACCATGTTTTTTTTCATAAAATTCCTTTTCAAAAGGAAGAATCACGTACATGGCATCAATATCTCTTTTGATTTTTGAAATTCTACCTTCTCGAGAAGCCCATATTTGAGGGGAGATATAATAATTGGTAGTAAAATTGTTCTTTTTGGCCCATTTGGCGATTCTAAGATTGAAGCCTGAATAATCAATAAATACAATCACATCGGGGTTGAACTCTTGAATATCTTCTTTGCAGAATGTAATGTTTTTAAAAATGGCAGTAATATTCAAAAGCACTTCGATAAAACCCATAAACGCCATGGTTTTATAGTGTTTTGCTAAAGTGCCCCCTGCTTGCTGCATTAAATCACCGCCCCAGCATCGTATATCGGCATTCGCATCTTTGGCTTTTAGGGCCTTGATGAGATTGGAACCATGAAGATCCCCTGATGCTTCGCCTGCTATGATGTAGTACTTCATATTCAAGTGTCAAGTTCAAGTATCAAATTCAACAGTGCAGTTTTATTTGTTTTGTGTTGAGGTCGAATTTTCAAAATATCTTATAGTACATAATGGCCAAAGCGGTTAAAAGGGTAGCAATCAAAACTCCTTTAGCCCTTAGGTCTCTTCGTATACGTAAAAACAAAAAGAAAGCGACTAAGTTGAGTATAGCTCCAAGAGCTAATAGACTCCCAATATGGCCTTGTTCAATGGCCGCTTCAAAAGTTTCTTCTATGCTTAAATCTGAAAACAGCAAAACATATATGAGTGTTCCTATAATATTTGCTATTATACCAACTATAAATCCTATTATAATTTCTTTTTTTGAATTCATTCTTTACTTCTGGTTTGGTTGCGTGTTTGATGCGCCCATAACTCTGAACCCATCATTCATGATTTTTTTATGTTTATGAACTTAAATTCCAATTATTTATATGCTGAATGACATGATGGGCCGTTAAATCAAATTGTGTGGGTACTATTGATATATAATTATTTGCCAATGCCCATTCATCAGTATCTTCACCTTTGTCTAAAAGCTCAAATTCACCTGTTAGCCAATAATAATCCCTACCCATTGGGCTAGTTCGCTTATCAAATTTTTCTTTCCAATTAGCACGTGCTTGTCTACAAATTCTCACTCCCTTTATAGCAGCCTCTTCTAATTTTGGGATATTGACATTTAGTACTACCCCTTCAGGAATACCTTGGATAAGTGCTTCACTCACAATTTTTTTTATTGCCTTTCCAGCTGGTTCAAAATCAGCTTTCCATGAATAATCACATAAAGAGAAACCAATAGCAGGTACGCCTTCAATACCAGCTTCAATAGCTGCACTCATAGTGCCAGAATAAATGACATTTATTGATGAATTTGAACCATGGTTTATACCACTAACACAAATATCCGGCTTTCGGTCTAAAAGCTCTTGCAATGCCAATTTTACACAATCTGCAGGTGTGCCACTGCAACTATATTCAGCCAATGCTCCGTCCTCCGAATCCAAATTCATTTTTTTTGAATATAAAGTGTTGTCAATGGTAATGGCATGGCCCATGCCTGATTGTGGACTGTCAGGAGCAACTACTACAACATCCCCAATTTCCTTCATGAACTTCACCAAAGCACGTAGTCCTGGAGCAGTGATTCCATCATCATTGGTCACAAGAATCAAAGGTTTTGACATGGTATATAATTTATATTGTAAAAATACGTTTTTAAAAAAGATATGGCCTCTACTCGCTTTAACAAAAAAAATAGGGCTCCTAGTATAGACTGGCATGGTTTTTTCAGTATATTAGGCAATCAGTTAGTAATGAATTAAATACTGTGTATTCAAAAGCTGTGAAAGGCGATTCTTAATGAGTACAATTTAATTATATTAAATACAATTTTATGAAGAAGAACTTAGCCTATGCATTATTGGTAATACTTATTTCGGTAGCCTCATGCAGTTTTACCAATAAATCTTTTGAAAATGATGATAAGGATAAATTGTTGTTGGATCTTATCACCTACGTTTTAGCAAAATTACATTATGAGCCCAAAGACATTAATGATGATTTTTCAGTTAATATTTTTGAGAGCTTTATTGATATTATAGACCCTACAAAACGATACTTTTTAGAATCTGATATTAAAGAATTTGAGCAACAAAAATTCCAAATTGATGAGCAAATCCAGAATACTGACATTACCTTTTTCAATATGGTATATGAGAGATTGACTAAGCGTATGAATGAAGCTCAGGGAATATATAAAGAAGTTCTGGACACGCCTTTTGATTACTCTATTGACGAGACCATCAATATTAAATACGACGAAATGGAGTTCGTGAATTCAAAAAAGGATTTAAAAGAACGGTGGAGACAGCAATTGAAATATGCTACATTAGGCACTTATGATTCTAAAATTTCGCATTTGAACGAAGATGCTGAAACTGCAAAAGAACATGGACATTCCAGTGCTTTTTTTCATACAGATGATACGTCTGAAGCTCCTACGACTCCTGAAGCGGCTGAAATATCAGCTAGAGAAGCAACTAAAAAGACTTTAAACGATTATTTCGATTTTATTGATGACCTAGAGCGTAAAGATTGGTTTGTGCAGTACATCAATACTATTGTTGATGAATTCGATCCGCATACTTTTTATTTTGAGCCTGATGAGAAAGAAAAATTTGACACCAGTATGTCTGGTAAATTTGAAGGCATTGGTGCACGTTTATTAAAACAAACCGAAGGTGCTAAAATAACCGATATCATATCTGGCGGACCTGTATGGCGTGATGCACGTTTAGAAGTTGGCGATATGATCTTAAAAGTAGGCCAAGAAGGTGAAGAACCTATTGATATTGTAGGTATGCGTCTTACCGATGCTATTAAATTGATTAAAGGCCCAAAAAGTACAATTGTTGATTTGACAGTTCGTAAGATCGATGGTTCAACAGAAATTATTTCTTTAACAAGAGATGTGGTTGAATTGGAAGAGTCTTTCGCTAAATCAGCCAATATTATTAAAGGTGACCAAAAATTCGGACTAATAAAACTTCCTAAATTTTATGTTGATTTTGATGATTATAGTGAACGCAACGCTGCAACCGATGTTGCCAAAGAAGTGGCCCGTTTAAAACAAGAAGGTGCTGAAGGCTTAATATTGGATTTACGTGATAATGGTGGCGGGTCTTTAAAAACTGTTGTTGAAATGGGAGGTCTTTTTATAAAAGACGGCCCTATAGTACAGGTGCAATCAGCAGGCAAAAACAAAGAAGTTTATGATGATAAGGACGAGCGTATTCAATGGGATGGTCCTTTAGTGATATTAGTGAACGAACTCTCTGCTTCAGCTTCTGAAATCCTTGCTGCTGCTATGCAAGATTATAAAAGAGCAATAATTATAGGTAGTAGACAAACTTTTGGAAAAGGAACGGTACAAAATATAATTCCTTTGAAGGATGTTGTACGCAGTAATGAACATGGTGATTTAGGAGCATTGAAATTAACTACCCAAAAATTTTATAGAATTAATGGGGGCTCAACACAGTTAGAAGGTGTTAAGAGTAATGTAGTGGTGCCAGACAAATATAATTATATTGATATAGGGGAGAGAGGTCAGTCCAATCCATTAAAATGGGATAAAATCACCCCAGCTGATTATGAAGTTTGGGATGGCTATATTGATTATGAACAAACCATTGCCAACAGTACTAAAAGAATGGCCAACAACCCGCAGATAAAATTGATAGACGAAAATGCCAAATGGATAAAATCACAACAGGATGAAAGTATTATTTCGTTAAAGTATGAGGATTATGAAGCTGAAGAAGAAAAACATAAAGCAAAATTAGATTATTTCAAGGCCTTATCCGAGTATGATTCGCATCTTACTTTCGAATCTTTAAAGTATGAAGAAGAATTGTTTACCAAAGATTCAGTATTACGCGAAAAAAGAAACCGTTGGCACAAAAATTTAGCCAAAGATGTTTATGTTGAAGAGGCTGTAAACGTTTTACAAGACTTAAAAATCAATAATATTAAGAAGGCTAAATTGGCAAGTGTCAAAGGATAATAGCCATTGATATACTTAAAAAAACAAAGCCCTGCTCATTGAGCAGGGCTTTGTTTTTTATATTAAGGGCACCTCTAAAACCCATTTCTTTCAAAAAGCAAGGATAATGAATAAGATGTAAGGTATATTTTTTTGGAATAGGCCAAGCAAGGGTAGCTGTCATCAAGGGCCATGTAGGTAGGATAATCGAAGAGCATATTTCTTTGGGATTTTTTTGTGTTTTTAAAACAGGTATTAAAAGATGGCCGACTAGTTGTAAAGTGATTTTCGTCACTTGCTTTTTTTATTGAAAGAAAAATAAAATAATGGGTAGAACTCTTTTCATAAGCTTTAATTTAATTATTGGTTGAGCTGAAATTTTCTAGTAAATAAAACATATGTATATTATTTGTTAGCCGCCCATGTAAGCCAGTAAGGCAAGTGGATATAGAACCTTTTATTAGTAGATTGGTATCTATATCTCCGAGATCCTTATTGGGAACAAAAATTCTTATAAGGCTGACTTTGTCATCGGATGCTATTGTATTTAGATATTTCTCGGCATCTACTTCTAAATAGAACTCATTACCATCGAAAAAGTATTCTCCATCGGAAATCTTTCTTACGGTGGCTGGAATTGAATCCATGATTTCAGCCTTCAATTGTGAGGACTGGCATCCTTGAATCTCTTTATTGTTATCGTCATCGCCATTTGAACAAGAAAAAATCAGTAGTATGGATAGAATAATCATGGTTTTCATAAAAGAACAATTTTAATTTTTTAATGTAGGTAAAAAATTACTTGCTATTTGGTTTTTACATAATATGTATGAAAGTTTAACTTTTTCTTAGGATGTATTTCTTATTTTTAAAGTGATCAGCTCATATAGTCGATGACAAAATATCTTTTGATAATTGCTTTTCTTGCTTCCTGTGTACATAGTTTAGCACGTCCACTTTCGATTATTTCACTTAAATGGCCCCCTATGACAGCTACCCTTGCACTATCCAATAGCCTATAGCTATTCCACAAAAAATATAAGGCAGTCAGATTGTTTATTATCCCTGCTCCCAAAGGGTTCTCAGAACTTTCCTTATACTTTATAAAATTTTCTTGTAGTATCTCGATAGTACTTCATAAATTTTATTCGTCTAAGATAAATCCTGAATATTTTGATGCGAATGAGTTTTAGAGCTGCCCTTAAAATAAAATCATGTAGGTACTTTCTTTAATTTATCAGCATGCATTTTTCTGAGTTTTGCCAACTTTGGTGTAATGACCGCACTACAATACCCTTGCGAACTATTGTTGTTGTAATAGTCTTGATGATGACCCTCTGCATCATAAAATATATCTAACGGACTTATTTCTGTTACTATAGGATTGTCATAATATGTTGCCATTTCTTTAACTACGGCTTCAGCAATCACTTTTTGCTGCTCATTATGATAGTATATTACAGAACGGTATTGAGTGCCCGTATCACCGCCTTGTCTGTTTAGGGTAGTAGGGTCATGGCTGGTCATAAATACGGTCAATATATCTTGATACGATATTTTTTCGGCATCATAAGATACCTGAACAACTTCGGCATGACCGGTCAAACCAGAACATACTTCACGATAGGTGGGTTTGCCAGGAGCAGTTCCACCAGAATACCCTGATACTATTTTTTCTATGCCATTTATTTGTTGAAAAACTGCTTCAACACACCAAAAACATCCTCCGCCAATAGTGGCTATTTCTATTTTTTTAGCTGTCATTGTTTTTATTATTATAAATCTGCCGAGGCAGTTTCTATTTTCATCGATTCTGAATTGATACAATATCTGAGACCGCTAGGTTCAGGCCCATCAGGAAAAACATGGCCTAAATGCCCATCGCAGGTATTGCACATTACTTCTACCCGTACCATGCCAAAAGCGGTGTCTTTTTTATACTTGATGGCATTCTCTTTAATGGGTTGTGTAAAACTAGGCCAACCCGTTCCCGATTCAAATTTTATCGTAGAATCAAATAGCGGTGTATTGCAGATAGCGGTGTATTGCAGCAAACACAATTATATTTTCCTGCATCATGAGTGCTGCACAAGGCTCCTGAATGAGGTGCTTCTGTTCCTTTTTTCCTTGCGATATGATATTGCTCCGGTGTTAAGATCGCCTGCCATTCCGATTCGGTTTTTTCTATCCTACGGTCAGGCTCAGGGTTTCCTTTTACACTAAAATTGATTACATCTTTCCAAGTAAGCATGAGTTGTGTTTTAGTTATGAATATGTACTGCTACATCTACA
>QILY01000020.1 GCA_003232155.1 Maribacter sp. | reverse complement strand
GATTATTCACACATCAAAGATTCTTACCGACCCTCGCATGCAGATTATGTATACGATCAAAAATATGGTTTTCGCGATTATAGAGGTGGCGGACGCAGTTCGGCCCGTGAAACTGCAAGTAGGGTAGTAGCAGGCGCTATAGCCAAACAGATGCTGCCCGAAATCAAAATCAACGCTTTTGTTTCGCAAGTTGGCAGTATGAGTTTAGAAAAGGATTATAAAAATCTGGATTTATCGTTAACCGAATCTAATGCGGTGCGTTGTCCGGATCCTGAAATGGCAGCTCAAATGGAAACTTATATTAAAGAGGTCAAAAAAGAAGGGGATACTATTGGTGGAATTATCAGTTGTGTTATTCAAAATGTTCCTGCCGGATTGGGTGAGCCTGTTTTTGATAAACTACATGCTGAATTAGGTAAAGCCATGCTTTCTATTAATGCGGTAAAAGGCTTTGAATATGGTAGTGGTTTTGAAGGCGTAAAAATGAGAGGTAGCGTCCATAATGACCAATTTAACTCGGACGGGAGTACAAAAACCAACCATAGTGGCGGGGTTCAAGGCGGTATCAGTAATGGCATGGATATTTACTTCAATGTAGCTTTTAAACCTGTAGCTACAATTATTCAAGGGTATGAAACCATTGACAAAGATGGTAAAATGGTGCAAACCCAAGGAAAAGGCAGGCACGACCCTTGCGTAGTGCCAAGAGCAGTACCTATTGTTGAAGCAATGGCCGCACTTGTTTTGGCAGATTATACACTACTTAACCGCATTATCAAATTATAGCTTTTCTTTTTTAGTAGTATTACCCACAAAATAGTATCTTTCAAACCTAAAATTCAACAATTAAGTATGAAGAAGCTTGAATTGCATTGGCAAATTATGATTGGTATGGTACTGGGACTCCTTTTCGGTTTCGGTATGACCCAAGTGGAGTGGGGCAAGGATTTTGTCATGAGCTGGATCGCTCCTTTCGGCACCATCTTCATTAAGCTTCTTAAGCTCATTGCAGTTCCTCTTATTTTGGCTTCTCTGATAAAAGGAATATCCGATTTAAAAGATATTTCGAAATTTCGAAATATTGGCTTGCGCACCATCGGAATTTATGTGGGCACTACAACTGTAGCTATTATCCTAGGTCTTGTTTTAGTAAATCTGATAGCGCCTGGAGATGGTATTTCTGAAGAAACTATTGATAAACTCACCTCAACATATGCCGATGATAAGGGCGTGACAGCTAAACTAGAAGAAGCTACTCGTCAGAAAGAAAGCGGACCGTTGAAATTTTTAGAAGATATGGTGCCAGATAATGCAGTTAGTGCGCTGGGCAATAATCAGTTGATGCTGCAAGTTATCTTCTTTACCATTTTTATGGGGGTTTCTATGTTATTGATTGGAGAAAAGAAAGCTAAGCCGTTAAAAAAGTTCTTTGATTCCCTAAACAATGTGGTTTTGAAGATGGTTGATCTAATAATGCTTACGGCGCCATTTGCGGTTTTTGCCTTATTAGCAAATGTAGTAGTGTCTTCTAGCGATCCTGAAATATTATTAGCCTTGCTTAAATATGCTGGCGTTGTTGTTCTGGGGCTCTTGTTAATGATTGTTTTCTACTGTATACTAGTGTCTGTATATGCTAAGAAGAATCCATTTTGGTTCTTAAAGCAACTTAGTCCTGCACAATTGCTCGCTTTTTCGACCAGTTCAAGTGCTGCTACCCTTCCGGTAACTATGGAAAGGGTAGAAGAACACATTGGAGTAGACAAGGAAGTTTCTAGTTTTGTACTTCCGGTCGGTGCTACTGTCAATATGGATGGCACAAGCCTGTATCAAGGAATAGCAGCAGTTTTCATTGCCCAGGCACTTAGTTTTGATCTTCCTTTAGGTGCTCAGTTAACCATTGTATTTACAGCCCTTTTAGCCTCCATTGGAACAGCGGCCGTTCCAGGCGCCGGAATGGTGATGTTAGTAATTGTTCTGGAATCTGTGGGGTTCCCACCAGAAAAGTATGCTATTGGCCTGGCATTGATATTCGCTGTAGATAGACCTTTAGATATGCTTAGAACTGTAGTAAATATTACTGGAGATGCCACAGTAGCGACTATCGTTGCAAAGTCCGTTGGGAAATTACATGATAATCCCAAAGCTAAAAATTGGGATGACCATTACGAAGAAGTGAAATGAAATACCTAAATAGTTTCCGACTAGAGTTTATCTTTAACGAAGACGAATAAAAATATGAGAGCGAGGCGTTTTTTCAGGGTTTTGCTAATCGCTATAACAGTACTATTCTTTATGCTTTACTTTTTTCAGGAAAAGCTGATTTTTTACAGCAGTAAACTTCCACAAGATTATCAATATGAGTTTAAATCGGAGTTCGAAGAGCTTTTTTTGACTGCTGACGATGGAGCGATACTTAATGGTCTTCATTTCAAGGCTAAAAACCCCAAAGGAGTTATCCTTTACAACCATGGGAATGCAGGTCAGTTAGATACTTGGGGAAAATGGGGTGAATTACTAGTGAACCGCTATTCATACGATGTGGTTATATGGGATTATCGTGGTTATGGAAAAAGTACCGGTAAACGCAAACAACAGCTCATGCTCGATGATGGGCTATTGTTTTACAGCTATTGCAAAAATCTATTTAAAGAGGATTTAATTACAGTATACGGAAGGTCTTTAGGTGGTTTTTTTGCTACCCATGTCGTAAAGCAGACCAAGCCTAAGCAATTGGTTTTAGAATCTACCCCCGTTAGTTTGTTGGAGATTGCAAACGAAGCCTACCCTTTTATTCCCGCAAATTGGTTCTTGAAGTTTCGATTTCAGAATATGGAAAACATTGCCGAGATAAGTATTCCCACGTATTTGATTCATGGTACGGATGATGATTTGATTCCGTTTGGTCATGGAAAACGATTGTTTGAGCTTTCAAAAGCGAACAAGAAGCAATTCTTTTCAATCGATGGGGGAAACCATAATGACCTTTCTGACTTTGAAGAGCATTATTTTGGGGCTCTTGACGAAGTATTTAAATAAAAGAATCCGCAAGCCAATTAGACAGCGGATTCTTTATTGATTTATATAGAAATCCGTTTGTATTTAGGGTATTTTACCTGAAATGAAAAGCTTTCTGTCTTTGTTTCTTGGGGAGATAGATTCAATTTCCATGTCAACAAGCCTTTTTTAGAATCATATTCAGCTGAATTGGTTTCAATATCATCGACTTTGATATCCTTATTTTGAGAAATAGGTATTCTGTCCATTAATTTCAAATCGATTGTAATGGCTTTGTTGTTTTTAACTTCTAAATCATAAGTTCTATTTAAGAGACGATTGCTCCTTGTGAATGATTTGCTTTTGAAATTCTTGTTTTGCTTTCGGGTAACCGTAATGTTTGGGTCTATTCCCAAAGAAACAGTCATTTCTTTCTTTGTAGTGTAAGGGTCAATCGTTGTCTTTCCTGCATAGGAGCCTTTAAAATAAATACTTGCTTCTCCTGGCAATAAATTGTATTGTTCCCAGTCATTGAATATTGTAGTCAGAAACACATTTTCGTTTACGATAGGTGCTGCAAAGTACTCGTATTTAGCATCTAGTTTGAAAGTGTTTATTTCTATTGCAGTAATATCACCATCAGAGACAATCGAATAGGGTATTTTAATGACAAACTTGGTATTGGTAACATCATCTTGTGTACTACTCTTCTTTGTTGTAATGACAATAATTCCGTTTGCTCCTCTGCTTCCGTAAAGTACTGTGGCGTTATTTTCTTTTAGAACTTCTACGGATTGTATTTCATCCATATCTAAGTCGCCATCTTCAAAACCATCCACTGGTACTCCATCAATAACATATAGTGGTCTTGAATCATCTCTTAGCGTTGTAATGCCCCTAGTTCGAATTCCACTCGTGCTTCCGGCAAGACCCCTTTGAACACCAATAGAACTCACAGCTCCAATAATCGAACGGTGTTTCTTAGTAGCATATCCAGCAATGACTACCTCATCTAGAGATGCCATATCCTCATCTAATCTAACATTCATAACTGAAGAATAAATTGGCAATTCTTCAGAGCTATATCCAATATAGGATATGACCAATTCTTGTCCGTTTTGAACATCAAGGGAAAAATGTCCGTCAAAATCGGTTTGGGTTCCGTTCGAGGTTCCTTTTACAACAACATTTGCCCCTGGCAAAGGTCCCCCAGATTCATCTACAACCGTTCCGGTGACTTGTTTTACTGATGGGTTATATACATATCGCTTTTTCTTTGATGCTCTAACATTTGTATTCAAATAACCATTGGTAAAGTTTAGGTATTTAACACCCAAATTTGGCTTAGCAACATTTACAGTAGGGTTTCCTGTGGATAGGGTGATATTTACATCATTCCAATCATTACCTGTTTTTTGATATACATGTGCTTTGTAGCAGAGTGTTAATGGCTCATTGATATCCTTAGATTTAATATCGTAATTAGGAATCCACCCAGCATCTTGAACTTGGTACGATATTGTCAGGTTGAGTTTACTAGCAATGGGCGCATCGAATTTTATTTTGATTTCACCTTGTTCTTTTTCAGGTGCATTGTTCGTTTCAGCCATTTGTTTTTTAATCGTACGGATGTCATGATTGATTTTGTTAATCTTTTGATTTGTCTTAAAAATTTCGTTTTTGATTTCTGTAATACGTTCTCGATAATAGGTGCTGACCTTTTTTATTTTTTCTAAATCAAAAGATTGTAACCTATTACTAATTGTTCTATTTGTATAGATTACTTGCTCTTCTTCCTCAAGTCCTGAAATTCTATTTTTCAAAAGAGCAATTTGAGATTCCTTAGCATCAATACTTTTCTGTAAAAGCAACGATTGAGAGCTGTTCTCCTCTATAATTAAATAATTAATATCATAAGACATTGATAATATAGAAACTGTCTGTAATCCCGAAATCTGAATACTGCTTTCATCGATTTTAGTTGAAAGTCCGGTTAAGGTGATTTCCGAAGCTCCAGAAGTTAGATTGCATTCCGCTGTTCTAGTAATACTTGCTCCGCTTAAGTATACGGTTACCTCTTTTATTTTAGAAGAAAGTTTTTCATCATTGCTAAAAACCAAAAAAGGGTATAGTGCAAAAAAAAAGAATAGATTTTTCATAGTTGTTGTTTTTAAGTTGGTAGTAAACTTAGGATAAACAACTAAAAACTACAATCTAAAGTGCGGGAAGAGGCATACCTAATGAGTAAAGGAGCGGTTTGGCCTAGTTAATCTATAAAGACCAGCTCTGTTAATTGGTTTTGTACATGAAAGTGAGCCAAAAGTTTCAGGACAAGGCCTTGATGAAAATATTCCGAAGACGTACCCAATAGCTACGTTGAGGAAATATTTTCAGTAACAACGCAGTGATGGGACTACAGCCACTTGTAATAAAAAGCAGTTAATAGAGACGCCTTAAACTTAGCATTTAATTTTGGTTATGTATCTGTTATTTCTTAACAGATACTAAGTACATACTACTTCGATTTAAAATTAGTACTACTAGGCAATTCAAAACCTTCAAGGTCGAAGAAGGGTACAGCTGCCAAAAGATGATCGAATATGTCTGCCATAATATATTCATAGTTCTCCCACCTTTTATCACTGCTGAAGGCATATATCTCTAACGGGATTCCTTGCGAAGTAGGGGGCAATTGACGAGCCATAATCATCATTTCTTTATTAATACCGGAATGATTATGTAAATAGGTGTCTACATATTTTCTAAAAACCCCTATGTTCGTTAGGTTCTTGCCGTTGATCAATAGGGACTTGTCTACCTGATTTTTGGTGTTATACTCCTCTATGTTAGCACTTCTCTTCTCAAGATACCCTGTAAGCAGTTCTATTTTTTGAAGAGATCCCACGTCTTCTTTACTTAAAAAGCGTATGCTTTCTTGTTTGATGATAAGCGCCCTTTTAATACGTCTTCCATCAGAACTAGTCATACCACGCCAATTCTTGAACGAATCGGAAATCAATGCATACGTGGGGATTGTAGTTATAGTTTTATCAAAATTCTGGACTTTTACGGTTGACAGGTTTATTTCAGTAACATCACCATCCGCGCCGTATTTATCAAAGGTTATCCAATCGCCAATACGCACCATATCATTAATAGATACTTGAATACTTGCAACAAAACCCATTATGGTATCTCGAAAAACGAGTATGATAACAGCAGAAGCCGTTCCTAATGCGGTTAAGAACTTCCATAGTTCAATGCCTGTAATTACTGAAAAAATAAAGAAAAGCCCAAAAGCCCATGCGAAAATCATAAACACTTGAATATAGCTATCTATGGGCTTGTCTTTTAGATTGGGTAAAGTTTTGAGAAAGTCTTTTATGGTATGCAGAAGACTTCTAACAATCCATAAAAAGAGAAAAATGCCCAATACTTCGATTGCTTTCAATAGGAAAGACTCTACCGCAGGGAAATCCCTAAAAACAAATGGAACGACCTTGAACAATAACAGTAAAGGAATGATATGTGCAATATTCCGTGGAGCACGATTTTTGACCAAAAAATCATCAAAATGGGTCTTGGAGTTTAGAGAAAGACGGGAGAACAAACCAATCAATAGTTTTCTTAAAACAAAATCGATCAAGAAGAGAAGGATTAGAACCCCAACTAGTAGAATCGCCATGTTGATATATGCAGCCCATTCGGCTGAAAGTCCAGAATCGACTAAGTAATTATAGAGTTTATGTGATACTTGTTCCATTATAGTTTAAGTTAATTTAAAAATTTGGCCCTCAATTCAGCTGTAGGAACCATACATTGGTCTTTTTTTCCGTACCATCTATATCTGTTACGCGCCACATAATCGTATACGATATTTCGCAAACCACTGGAAATCCATATTAATACGCGAGAAATTGTACGACATCCTTTTAAATGCATTCCAATCTGCAAAGCGGCATCAGATTTGGTATAATAAGCTACCCCAGGTTCAATTAATATGATGGAATCAATATTTATTATGTCAATATTTCGTTCTGAAATTAACTTTTGCCCTATTTCACTTTGTAAAGCGGCATAGCGGAACAGGTCATTTTTATCCCGTTTGATAACAAACTGAATTGAACTATTGCAAAGATTGCAAACGCCGTCAAACAAGATTATTTTTTTGTCTAGGTTCATTTAGTTTCATTTCCGTGAAGACGGAAATCTATTTTCCACGGCGCAAAGATACAACAGCCGAAACTGCAATCTATCAAAAACGATGGAAAGTAGAAGAGTTTTTTCGCTCAATTAAAACCAATGCTGCTTTTGCAAAAGTGCCAACAAAAACAGTCAAAACTGAGCAAGCCCATTTTACAGCCCAATAATCGACTTGACAAGTTATCAACAACAAAAAACAATTTTAATAAAATCTAATATCGTATACGATTTAATATAACTTACTGATAATCAAGTTTACTGCAAATTTATTTTTCCCGTTCTACCAATTCTAGTTGATCTACACTTACATTAGTCGTAAACATACCGTAATTTACAATAGCCTTGCCTTTTTCAAGCTTATCGATACTACCAACGGCCTTACCATCGTTCATGCGGACACGGTCCCCAAGTATAAAAACAGGT
>QILY01000186.1 GCA_003232155.1 Maribacter sp. | reverse complement strand
CTAAGTATTGCTGTAAAACATATTTAGAATAAGGTGTTGTGGTACCACTTACTTCCCAAATATCAGGATTGTTCTCTAATTGATATAAAAACTCTAAATCTTTTGATTCTAAAGCCCTTAGATAAATATGTTCTCCTTTGAGGTTCAACATTCGATTTTTCCCTTAAAAACTTGTTTTGTTGGGCCTATCAAAAAAACATTGGTATACCCGTTATTTTCATTGAACTTCACCTTCAATTCGCCACCTTCTGTTAGAATGTCAACCTCTTTTTTTTTAGTCATACCTGAATTATGCATAGCCAACGCTACAGCTGTAACTCCAGTACCACATGATAAGGTTTCGTCTTCAACACCACGTTCATAGGTTCTTACTGCAAAAACCCCTTCTTCTTTTTGTTCTACAAAATTGATATTGCTTCCCGATTCACCATATAATCCGTATCGTAATTTCGCTCCTTCTTTGCTGACATTAAAATCTGCTAAATTTTCAACTACCTGTATATGATGGGGAGAACCTGTGTCCATAAAAATAGCATTGGGCCTGGTCTTTATCTCAAAAACATCTTGCATTTGTAGGCTTACCATATCATCATTAATGGTTGCGGTGTGCAAACCATCGATCGCATCAAAAGTTGTACTATTAGTGATAATACCTAAGTGTTTGGCAAAAGCGACCATGCACCTACCTCCGTTTCCACACATGGTACTTATATTACCATCTGAATTGTAATAGACCATATTAAAGTCATGTTCAGCATGGTTCTCTAATAAAATTAGGCCATCAGCGCCAATACCAAATCTACGGTCGCATAAAAAAGCAACTAATTCGGTATCTTCCTTTAAAAAAATTAAATTTCGATTGTCAATTAGCACAAAGCACAAAGTCGTTACCTGTACCCTGATATTTGTAAAATGTAAGTTTCATCAAGAAGGGTTTCAATTGCAAATATATAATTTTATTAAAGGTTTATTAGCAGTTAAAAAGTAGTTAAAGCCTATATTACAGATAAAGAAATTATGTAGTTTTGATCATCAATGTTAAAATACGATATAAATCATGAAGAAAATTGGAAGTTTATTATTGGTTTCTCTATTTGCAGGAACAATTACATTGGGAGCCTACAAATTATTTTTCGAAAATACAAAGTATGCTATAGTTACACAAAATGAAAGTGTTCCTACATTTAATACAAGTTATACCCCTGCATCTACAAAAAGTGCCAGTGTCTATGGAATTGATTTCACTACAGCTGCTGAAAATACGATAAATGCCGTGGTTCACGTAAAAAATGTGACATTAGGTCGCCAAGCGCCTGGTGGATGGGACTTTTTCTACGGTTCAGATAATAAGAGCCAACGGTCACAGATAGGTACAGGTTCTGGTGTCATTATTTCCGCAGATGGTTATATTGTAACCAACAACCATGTAATTGCCAAAGCAGACCGGCTACAGGTAACCTTGAACAATAATAAAACCTATGATGCCGAATTGATTGGAGCAGACCCAAATTCGGACATCGCAGTAATAAAGATAGAAGCTGAAAAAAAACTGCCCTATTTGGCATTTGGTGATTCTGACAATACTAAAATTGGGGAATGGGTACTTGCCGTTGGTAATCCGTTTAATTTAACATCTACGGTAACTGCTGGTATTATAAGTGCAAAAGCTAGAAGTTTAAGTAGAATAAATCAATCTTTTATTCAAACTGATGCCGCTGTGAACCCTGGCAATAGTGGCGGTGCATTGGTCAATACAAGCGGAGACCTAGTAGGTATTAACACCGCCATAACTTCTCAGACCGGTTCGTATGTGGGTTATTCATTTGCCGTACCTAGTAATATTGCCAAAAAAGTTGTTGATGATCTATTGGAATACGGTAATGTTCAAAGAGGATTACTTGGTATAAATGCCCTTATAAATACTTCATCAAAAGAGGCCATTGAAAAAGGCATTGATGAAATTGAAGGCGTTTATATCTCAGGTATTGAAGAAGATTCCGGTGCTGATGATGCCAATTTAAAAGAAGGCGATATTATTAAGAAATTGGATAATATCATTATTCGTAAATACCCTGATTTGACCGGTTATCTTGCCACTAAACGCCCCAAAGATAAAATTGAGGTAACTATAGATCGTAATGGAAAGCAAATGCTAGTATCTGTGATTTTAAAAAAACTACAGACCGTTAAATTACCTATCATGGATTTTACGGTTAAAAACCTCTCTGAAAAGGATATGAAAAAATTCGATACTAAAAAAGGGGTGAAAATTACCGCTGTACCAGAAAATTTTAGAGATTATGATTTAAAAGGTAAAGTTCTACTATCAGTTGACGGTCATGATATTAGTAATATTGAAGAAGCCAGAACACTTTTCAGTAAAATTTCAAGATATGGAAGAACAGTCATTACCATGATTGATGAAGATGGTGAAAGAGAACGGCTTATTTTTCAATAAATAAATGCTAAAGCAGTACAAAAACGCTCCAATTGGAGCGTTTTTTATTTGTTATAAAACATAACTATAACGTTAGAAATATATACTTTTGCAACAACTAACAAAACTACTTAGACATATTTTATGGCTTCTACAAAATTGTATGAAAAAGAGTTGGCTTTTCAAGCAGACAGAAGAAAGGCAACTACTGAGTTTATAAAGATTGCAAGTGATCTTTGGTATGACAAATCAATCGAAGTTGTACTCTTCAAAAATCAAATTATTGATAGAAATGTCAGCGATATAATCCACCTACATGAATATGCCGGTGAATTTGTTCAAAAACCAATTTCGATTTTTGATTCCGTTGAAATTCTTAGGGCAATAAATGATATGAAATTGCCACCATCAAAATTAGATATTGGTAAACTGGCCTATGAGTACCATTCAGATGATAACAACTTTACAACTAATGCCAAAGCTTTTGTGATAAACAAACTGCAATATGCGAATGATAGCGAAGAGATAACTCCGAAAGATGTTGTTTTATATGGCTTTGGACGAATTGGTAGATTATTAGCACGAGAGCTAATGGCCAAAACCGGTAAAGGAAACCAGTTACGCTTACGAGCTATTGTAACACGAGGGGAATCAAATGCTGACATTCTTGAAAAACGCGCTAATTTATTGCGAACGGATTCTGTTCATGGTAAATTCGCGGGTACTGTAGATATTGACGTGGAAAAAAATGCATTGCTTATCAATGGCACTACGGTTCATGTAATCAATGCTCAAAAACCAGAAGATATTGATTACACCAAATATGATATCTCAGATGCACTGGTGATTGATAATTCAGGAGCTTTCAGAGATAAAAAAGAATTGAGCCGACATTTAAAATCAAAAGGGGCTTCCAAAGTATTATTAACAGCACCCGGAAAAGAAGTTCCTAATATTGTACATGGCGTAAATCATACCGAACATGACCCTGATAAAGTAAAAATATTCTCTGCTGCATCTTGTACTACAAATGCAATCACTCCTATACTAAAAGTTATTGAAGATTCCCTTGGTATCAAAAAAGGACATTTAGAAACCATTCATGCCTATACCAATGACCAAAACTTGGTAGATAATATGCATAGTAAATATCGGCGTGGAAGAGCAGCGGCCTTAAATATGGTCATTACTGAAACTGGAGCTGGTCAAGCTGTAGCCAAAGCACTTCCGGCTTTAAAAGGAAAATTAACCTCTAATGCTATAAGAGTACCTGTACCCAATGGTTCATTGGCTATCTTGAATTTAGAAATAGAGTGTAAAACATCTATAGATAGCATTAATACCATCTTGAAAAAATATGCTTTAGAAGGCGATTTGGTAGAACAGATAAAATACTCATTGAGCAAAGAAATGGTCTCTACTGATATTATAGGCACTTCTGCCCCATCTATCTACGACAGTAAAGCTACCATAGTTGATAGCAGTGGAAAAAATATTGTATTATATATATGGTATGATAACGAATACGGATATTCACATCAAGTGATACGTCTTGCCAAGTATATTGCTAAAGTGAGAAGATATACGTACTACTAGAAAAACGTAAATAATACCAATATGACTATAAAATGAGTCACAGAAAACGGAGTTTCTTTTTTGTTCATGATTTGCATAGCCTAAGCTACGGAAATCATGGACAAGAAAGTAGAACAAAAAATGAATGGGTTTGAATGAGTCGTTTTATAGTCAAATTGGTATAATATAGTGTATGTACGAAATCCATACTATGAGTTGTTTTCGTATATACACTATTATGTTATCATCAATTTTTTTTCTTAATTGATAATATTAAATTACTTTAGTTCCCTCTAAATCAATTTTAACTACAACACTAACATAAATGAAAGGTTTTAGAACGCTACTAATCGTATTATTTATACTATTTACGGTTCAATATACAAATGCACAAGAAAATGGAGCTGTTCAAGAAGAGTTGTCTTTAGACAAGGGCTCTATAGATAGTCAATTCGAGTATATTTATAAAAAATCAGGAAACTACCGATCTGAAGGAAAAAGATATGAAGTAGTCCGAATCATTTCATTGGATAAGCTACGCAAGAATGTAGCTGACAGTATAAATGGACAGATTAAAAATGCAGAAACATTAAAGTCTACCATTGTATCCCATGAGTCTACTATTTCATCACTTAATGAAAAACTAGAAGAGACCACAAACAATTTAACAGGTGTTACTGAAGAAAAAGATAGTATGTCGTTTTTAAGTCTATCAGTCTCAAAAGTTGCATATAATACTATTTTATGGTCTATAATTCTAGCATTTTCAGGCCTTATGCTTCTCTTCATGTTTAAATTTAGAAGAAGTAATATACTTACCCAAGAAGCTAAATCATCTTTGTCAGAGTTAGAAGAAGAATATGAAGATTACAGGCGCCGAGCTTTAGAGCGTGAACAAAAAGTAAATAGGCAACTACAGGATGAATTGAATAAACAGAAAAAATCAAATTAAAATTAAAAGCTCCTTTCCGGGGCTTTTTTTAGCAATTGAACTGATTTAGGTTTTTTGGATTGAAGCAAACCCGTCCGCCGTAGCTAGGGGGTATCCACAAATATGTATAATATCAAATAACCCTCAAAATGTCGCATATAATTGTTTATACGGCATTTTAAAATTCATTTGGTATAATTTTGTCAAATGGAAGAAACAATAAGTCGGATTGGGCATTGTTTCAAACAACAGCCCATAACGGAAAAGATTAGTTTTTTAGTCAATGAACTCGTTTAAACCAATTCATTATTATGATTAAAATAATAAAGGCCGATACGAGCCATATTGAATTAATTGTTCCTTTATTGGACCAATATCGTGTATTTTACCAACAAGATTCAGATGAAGATAGGGTTAGAAAATTTCTTCATGAACGCTTCTCTAAAAATGAATCCGTAGTTTTTTTGGCCTTGGAAAATAGTAAACCTACAGGGTTCACCCAACTCTATACAAGCTTTTCTTCAGTAGCATTACAACGGGTGTTCATGCTCAATGATTTGTTCGTTTCAAACAGTCACAGAGGTAAAGGAATTGGAGAAGCATTGCTGACCAAAGCTAAGGAGCATTGTAAAAAAATGAAATATAAAGGTTTAGCACTAGAGACTGCCCTAGAAAACCCTGCGCAACGATTGTATGAAAAATTAGGCTGGGAGAAAGACTCTCACTGTTTTCATTACTTTTGGACTTCAAAATAAAAGCCTATTTCATGCGAATTGATATTATTACTGTTCTCCCAGAATTATTAAAAAGTCCTTTTGAAGCTTCTATCTTAAAAAGAGCTATAGAAAAAGGTTTGGTAGAAGTGCATTTTCATAACCTTAGAGATTATACGGATAAGAGTTATAATCAGGTTGATGATTACCAATTTGGTGGTGGTGCAGGCATGGTATTGATGATAGAACCTATAGACAAATGCATATCGACATTAAAAGCGGAAAGGGAATATGATGAAGTGATTTATATGACCCCAGATGGAGACACTCTAAATCAAAAAATGGCAAATAGCTTATCTCTACTAAAAAATATAATTATTCTGTGCGGGCATTATAAAGGTGTAGACCAAAGAGTAAGAGATCTGTTTATTACTAGAGAAGTATCTGTTGGTGACTATGTGTTATCTGGTGGCGAGTTGGGCGCAGCAATTCTTTGTGATTCTATAATCAGATTAATACCTGGTGTGCTTAATAATGAAACCTCTGCTTTGACCGATACTTTTCAAGATAACCTTTTAGCACCGCCAGTATATACTAGACCTGCAGAATATAAAGGAATGAAAGTACCTGATGTGCTTTTGAGCGGTAACTTTCCAAAAATCGAACAATGGCGTGAAGATCAAGCACAAAAAAGAACGGAAAAATTACGGCCTGATCTACTAGAGCAGTAATTTGTATTAAATTACATTCAAAAAATCATAAAAAATAACTTGTAGGTTTTAATATATACCCTATTTTTGCATCCTGTTAAATCAACCTCTGACGAGAATCGTGAAAGTTGGTTCGAACTAAATTGAAAATTAAAGCAATGGAAGCATTAATTAAATTTGTAGAAAACGAATTCGTAACTAAAAAAGAATTTCCAAAATTTTCTGCAGGTGACACGATCACAGTATATTACGAAATTAAAGAAGGTGAAAAAACACGTACTCAGTTTTTCAAAGGAACTGTAATCCAAAGAAGAGGAAGTGGTGCAACTGAAACATTTACAATTCGTAAAATGTCAGGTACTGTAGGTGTTGAACGTATATTCCCCGTGAATATGCCTGCACTTCAAAAAGTTGAAGTGAACAAGAAAGGTAAAGTACGTAGATCACGTATTTTCTACTTCAGAGGTCTTACTGGTAAAAAAGCAAGAATCAAAGAGGTACGTAAATAAAATACAGCCTATAACATTAAGGGCATCTCTAAAAACCCATCTTTTGGTTAGCACCAGAAGATGGGTTTTTTTATGAACAATTGTTCATAACAGTTGTTCATAAGGTGTTGATTTTTAATTCTTTATAATTTTTTGATTGATTAATTATTTATCTTATCTTTAGGTATAGTTTAAAGGAAATATCTGGATAGATACAACCCAAGAACTAGTATAGAGTTTACGTTCTTTATATTGTTGTTTAGTTAACTTAAAGATTAAAGTATACTAGTTATACCCACGAACTTTAAGAGAACGAGCAAAAAACCAAAAGGCTGTCGCTTTTAGGAATTTTTTGTGGATGTATATCCTGTTCAATTTAGAACTTCGGTTGTAAAATAGAAAAGCATACATTAAAATAACGAGAAGAAACATACCGTTAGTTGCTTGGTTTTATAATTAAGAACTACAATACGTTTCAAACGTTGAAATAGTGACGCAAATGCAATCAATGGTTGCCGTTTTGTTGCAAAGCAGAACAAAAAGTTTGTAAACTGTTTCTAAAAACCCATATCAATGTACTTGTACAATGATATGGGTTTTGTTTTTGTCTCAAATTTTACTTTTATATCCCAAAAGATTCACTATTTACCAGTTCTATAAGCATAGAGAAATCGTATATTTGCCACACTTTAAATAAATTTACGATTACAAAAATGCCAAAAATTTTATACACCCGAACCGACGAAGCCCCAGCTTTGGCAACACAATCTTTTTTACCAATTGTAAAAGCTTTTACCAAAACGTCGGATATTAATATTGAAACTAAAGATATTTCTCTCGCCAGTAGAATTATTGCTACTTTTCCTGATTTTCTAAAAGAAGAGCAGAGATTGGCCAATGATTTGGAAGAATTGGGGAGCATGGCAAAAAACCCTGAGGCTAATATTATAAAATTACCGAATATAAGTGCATCAATACCTCAATTAAAAGAGGCTATTACTGAGCTTCAGAACAAAGGGTATGATTTGCCTAATTATCCTGATGAACCGATAGATGCTACTGAGAAAGAAATCAAATCAAGATATGATAAAATTAAAGGTAGTGCTGTAAACCCTGTACTCCGCGAAGGAAACTCTGATCGTAGGGCACCAAAAGCTATTAAAAATTACGCAAAAAAAAACCCACATTCAATGGGAGCTTGGAGTTCAAGTTCAAATACCCATGTTGCCACAATGGGCCATGGTGACTTCAAAGCTAACGAAAAGTCAATTACACTATCTAAAGCGACTGATATAAAGATTGAATTGATAAATGATAATGGTATCACAACAACACTTAAAGAAAAAGTTTCTCTTTTAGAAGGTGAAATTATAGATGCTACCGTATTGAATAAAAAAGCACTTATTGCCTTTTTGAAAGAACAAGTGGCTGATGCAAAAGAAAGTGGTGTTCTTTTATCGTTACATCTGAAAGCCACTATGATGAAGGTTTCTGACCCTATCATTTTTGGTCACGCCGTAGAAGTGTTTTTTGCTGATGTTTTTAATAAACACAGAGATACATTTGAAGCTATTGGTATAAATGCCAAGAAAATCTTTTAAATAAACTAAATGAGTTACCGGCAGACAAAAAATCAGGGATAAAAACTGATATTGCAACTGCAATTGCCAATGGTCCTGCTTTGGCAATGGTAAATTCAGACAAAGGCATCACCAATCTTCATGTACCTAGCGACATTATTATTGATGCCTCAATGCCGGCCATGATTCGTAATTCCGGGCAAATGTGGAATGCAGAAGGTAAATCGCAAGATACCAAGGCCGTTATTCCTGATAGTAGTTATGCAGGTATATACACGGCTACAATTGATTTTTGCAAAAAACACGGAGCGTTTGACCCTACAAAAATGGGTACGGTACCCAACGTAGGTCTTATGGCCCAAAAAGCTG
>QILY01000188.1 GCA_003232155.1 Maribacter sp. | reverse complement strand
AAAAAATAAAGTAAAAATCACAGCTTTAAGTATCTGTTAAGAAATAAATGGTGCAGGATCGGGGCAGGTATTATGCTCTTTTTTAAAGTTAAAATTTTCAAGCATAGCTATAGCTACGGTTGAAAATTTTAGCAAAAAAAAAGGGTAGAATAGCAAGCCGAAATGTATCAGTTATTTCTTAACAGATGCTAAGAAAGTGCACGACAAATTTTCTTTTTCTGTTCAAAAGAAGACCATTTTACTGGATTGCCCCCCGGTTCCTCCAAAAGTAGGGGAGCAGATCCAGCAAAAAATTAGGGATTCAAAAGTGTCGGGAAGCAGCTCCCTCCCTTCTGGGGAGGCTTAGGGTGGAGACTATTCCAAGGCGAAATTTTCCAAATCTGTTGGATTTAGGGAAATTTGTCGGGTACCTGTGAGGTAATAATGCGGGTTAAATCCCTGAAATGCACTGCGTACTCAGGTTTTAAGGAATGTATTTCATCGATAAAGTGAATGATTTCAACAATTGCACGAATAGTGATATTTGTTTTTTTTAAATGAAAAAAATCTAAACTGAAAATACTACCGTATATAAAACTGATACAAACAAGCACTTATTAATATTAAATCAGATTAATTAATAATTACATTATGACTGAAACAAAAAGTAACAACGGATTAAAAGTATTGGCAGGCCTTTTGGGTGTGGTTTTACTTGGTGTTATTATTTACACGGTAAGTTTATACCAAGACAAGAAAAAGACTGAAACCGATCTTATTCATGAAAAAGGCTTGGTCGTTGAAGATTTGAACAGCTTAAAATCTGAATATGACAAAGCTATTTTAGAAAGCAATGCTACCAATGAAGAGTTGGTAAGTGCTAGAGATAATATTGCAAAATATTTAGATTCTGTAAAAACAATGAAAGCTGATATTTCTTCTTTATCAAGATATAGAAGACAAGTTAGCGTTTTGAAGAAAGAAAGAGAGCAATTGTTAAGGCAAGTAGATTCACTTACACAATCTAATACTTTAATAGCTATGCAACGTGACAGTACTTTTGTTCAATTAGAAAAGCAAACTGTATTTAATGATTCTTTAGTTGTTCAAAACACGCAATTGGCTGATGTTGTCGAGAGAGGTTCTGCTTTGAACTTGTCTAAATTTAATATTGATGCAGTAAAAGAGCGTAAAAGCGGAAAATTGGTTTCTACTTCTAGAGCAAAATCTACTGATAAATTCAAAATCTGTTTTACGATAGCTGATAACGTAATTGCTAGTGCAGGAGACAGAGAGTTCTTTGTTGAGGTTCTTGACCCACAAGGTAATGTACTTGGTGAAAGTTTCAATAAATCAAATGACTCTGGAGCTTCTATTACTTATAGTAAAACTACTAGTTTTTACTATGAGAATAAATCTTTAGATGTTTGTGATTACATTAATAAACCAGCTGGTGACTTTCAAAAAGGCAACTACATGGTAAATGTATATGACGAAGGATTAAAATTATTGGCAACAAATAGATTTGCCTTAAAATAAATAGTACACACATTTATCCATTAGTAAAAGGGGGCAATCTGAAAAGATTGCCCCCTTTTTTATTTTTACTTGTTTTATTTCAAACTTCCTACCATATCTTCAGGTTTTACCCATTCATCATATTCTTCAGCGGTAACGTAGCCTAGGTTAACAGCTTCAGTTTTTAGAGTAGTTCCGTTTTTGTGGGCCGTATTGGCAATTTCTGCTGCTTTATAATACCCAATTTTGGTATTCAGTGCGGTTACCAACATTAAGGAGTTGTTCAACAATTCTTTGATGATCTCATGATTGGGTTCAATACCAACTGCGCAGCCTACATCAAAACTAATACATGCATCACCAAGAAGCTCTGCAGATTGTAGAATATTTGCTGCCATCATAGGTTTGAAAACATTAAGTTCATAATGTCCTTGAGTGCCACCAACACTTACAGCAACATCATTACCCATGACTTGAGCGCATACCATAGTGAGTGCCTCACATTGAGTAGGGTTCACTTTACCTGGCATAATTGAACTACCAGGTTCATTGGCAGGAATGGTAATCTCACCAATGCCAGAACGAGGCCCTGAGGCCATCATTCTAATATCATTGGCAATTTTGTTCAGAGATACCGCTAACTGTTTTAATGCACCGTGACTTTCTACAATAGCATCATGTGCCGCTAGCGCTTCAAATTTGTTTTCTGCAGTTATAAAAGGTAAGCCAGTGAACTCGGCTATATATTTGGCGACCAAGACATCATATCCTTTAGGAGTATTAAGGCCTGTGCCTACGGCAGTGCCACCTAAAGCTAATTCGCCCAAATGCTCTAGAGTGTTTTTTAAAGCTTTTAAACCATGGTCCAATTGAGAAACATAACCTGAAAATTCTTGGCCCAGGGTTAGGGGAGTGGCATCCATTAAATGGGTACGTCCAATTTTCACAACATTCTTGAATTCTTCAACTTTTTTTGCTAAAGTATTTCGCAATTGTGTTACACCGGGAATAGTATTCTCTGCAATTTTTTTATAAGCCGCAATATGCATGCCTGTTGGAAAAGTATCATTTGATGATTGCGATTTATTTACATCATCATTAGGCTGTACGGTTTTTTCACCTTCACCTATAGTTTTGCCAGCTATTTCGTGTGCACGATTGGCAATAACCTCATTTACGTTCATATTACTTTGAGTACCAGAACCTGTTTGCCATATTACTAAAGGAAATTGATTATTATGCTTACCTGCTAATATTTCATCACAAACTTGGGCAATCAAATCTCTTTTTCCAGAAGCGAGTACCCCTAATTCACAATTGGTATACGCCGCTGCTTTTTTTAAATAAGCAAAACCATAAACAACATCTAGGGGCATAGATCCTGAAGGACCTATTTTAAAGTTGTTTCGAGAACGCTCGGTTTGCGCACCCCAATATTTATCTGAAGGAACTTTTACTTCCCCCATAGTATCTTTTTCTATTCTAAAACTCATTTTTATTCGATTTTATAAAACAAAGTTAGCAGTTTGATGAACTATGGATGAATTAATTCCATATTTTTTTGAATTTGATTTGCACTATTTACCTATTTCAAAGTATCTTTGTGGTAATAAAAGATATATCAATGTTTGATTTTGACCAATATTTAGGATTTTTAGCATTTTTAACCATAATTACTATAGGTTTTTGGTTGATGATTTTCTTGTTAACTTTTGTAGTGCCTTATTGGTTGTTTGGTAATATCATTGAACTTTGGAAAGAAAAGCGCGAAAAGAAAAAAGCAGCGCGTAACGCATAGAAAATAAAAAAACTGTTTATTATTACTGCCAACTAAATACTTTATCATCCTTCGGTTTCAAAATCTCCATTTCCGCCACCATTACCTCTTTGTCGATTTCCTTGTCTTTGATTTTTCTTTTGATTGAATCGGTATAAGAATGATAGATTTATCTGTCTCTGGCGAAATTGAAATTCGCTGTAGGTGAACACATTCGCAGTTCGAGTCTCACTTCTTCTTTTTCTAGAATTAAAAAGATCGCTTATGTTCAATGACAATGTAGCTTTATCTTTAATCACATCTTTGCTAAAGGCTAAATTTGTACTGAGAATGCCCTTTCTCTTGCTTTGAGCATTTTGACTGGGTCCCCTATAAAATAGATTAGTTTGAAAATCCACCTTTTCAGGAAGGGGGAGTTTTGCACTTAATCGCGTAAACCATGTGAAGTTATCCGCATCAAAATTTTGGGTAATCGTTTCATTTTGAAAATTGACAAACGTATTGCTGCCTCTAAGTTGTTGCTGAAACAGATTTAAGTTCCATGTCAGGCGCCAACTTCTTTTTGGCGTGTAGGTAGTGGTAAATTCCCATCCATATCGACTATCGGTCGCCAAATTAATAGGGGTTCTTGCCTGAACCGGTACAACCACGGGATTAGTTGGGTCATTTGGGTTTTCAATAGTGACAAAATCCCCTGTTTCTTGTGTTATAAACTGAAATACGCCTGTTGATCGGTTAAAATATACCGACGTGGTAAATGATGCTTTTTCCCAACGCTTCAAATATCCTAAATCATAGGCATCAGTATAGGTAGGGTCTAGATCTGGATTTCCTTGAAATAAATTGGTATTGCTTGACCGCGACGGAAAAGGGTTAATAAACCTTGAGCGAGGTCTTCTCAAACGCCTACTATAGCTTATAGTCAATTGTTGGGTCTCAGAAAATTCATAGCCCAAAAATAAAGACGGAAACCAATCCACATAGTCTTTATCACTTATTTCATTAGTATTGACCAATGCAATGCCAATATCTGTGGATTCGACACGTAAACCTCCCAAAACATTGAATTTGTTGAATTTGCTGCCTACTTGCACATAACCGGCATTTACATATTCTCTATAATTCAATTCATTACTGAAATTGGGGTCGCTGTTCAATTGTCCGTTCTCAAGAACTCCAAAATCAAAATCGGTATTAAAATTATTAAAGGTTCCACGGTAGCCCATTTCGAACTGCGATTTGTTGTCTTTTCCGAATGGTAACACATAATCAAACTGAACCAATTGATTTTTCTGGGTTTCATCATTAATGGTCTGTTCAGTGTCTAAAGCAATATTTTCACCTAATATAACTTCATCAATAATAGAGTCCTCAAGTTCATCACCTATTGAATATTGATAATCAATTGTTAATTCATGGCCATCATCATTGAATTTCTTTTGATAATTAACGGAGTACTGAATATTTTCCCTTTCTTCCTCTTCTATGGTAAACCTATTTCTTTGAATAGTAGGATCTCTATTCGCATCAAAATTTGAAAAATCAATATTTGTAATATTATCACCACCTGATTTTCCGTATACAAATGAATTGGTGATACTGCTTGTAGAATCTATAAAAAACTCAAAACCGATATTGGTATTGAATCCACCACGTTGTCTTTGGAATTCACGTATTTCATTTTGAAAGCTGGCTGTGCTTCCATCAGCATTGAAATTTTCTTGTTCAAAAAGGGCATTGCCTGGCCCATTGGTATAGCGATAGGTTGTGTTTGTGAAAATATTGAATTTATTACGTCTTAAATTCAAACTAACAGCACCGCCATAAGCTTCAGGTTCACCTACAAAAACATTTACAGAGCCATTTAAGCCAGTAGTTTTACTCTGTTTTAGTACAATATTCAAAATTCCTGCAGTACCCTCAGCATCATATCGCGCTGATGGGTTGGTGATTACCTCTACTTTTTCAATGGCATCAGCAGGTAATTGCTGAAGCGCTTCGGGGCTCAAGCCAGATAGGGCAGAAGGCTTGCCATTAATTAGTATGCGTACACTTTCATTGCCACGTAAGCTAATATTACCCTCTACATCAACACTTACTGAGGGCACGTTATCCAAAACATCTGTAACTGAACCCCCTTTTACGGTCAAGTCAGAACCTACGTGATATACTTTTTTATCCAAACGTAATTCAACGGTAGTGCGCTCACCTATAACTTCAACAGCGGCTAATTGCTCAACATCTAAGGCAAGTTTAATGACACCCAAATCAGTAGGGGCTCTATACACTTGTTCTTTTAACTCGTATGTTTTATATGAAATATATTCTACGCGAACATTATATTTTCCAGGGAAGGTTTCTACTGAGAATTTACCGGTAGCATCAGTTATTCCACCTGTTACCCTATCTGGGTTTCTTAGACTTTGTAAAACTAAAGTAGCGTATTCTAAGGGTTCATTGGTGTCTTGGTCTAAAACAGTTCCTGTTATTACAATTGGGTCAGGTCTTTGTCCTCCTGACCTTTGTTCTCCAGATCTTTGAGCATTTACAATAAATGTCAAAAAAAAGAAGGCTAACGAAAAATGTTTTTTCATACTATTTTTTGGATTTTTTTTTCTTTTTTTTCTTTTTTTCCTCCTTCCTTAAATCTTTCTTGGCTTTAGAAAGCCCACTCTTTTGAAGCGCTACGAAAGCATCATATTTTTCTATAGGCAATCCTGCTTTTAATTCTTCATCTTGCCTTTTATTGATTTTTTCATAAGCTTCCCTTATTTTATCGTTAGGAAGTTTCAAAATCTGTAACTCAATACGTTCTTGCATATATTTTTTAAGTGTAGTACTTAAAATTGCTTCTTCAAAGGGATCCAGTCCAAGTGACGCGACAATTGAAGGCATTTCAGCATCCACAATCTGTTCAGCAGTCTTTGGTGCCTCTTCTTTTGGTGGCGCTTGTGATTGAGGAATAGCACTACGTTGTTGCCTACCAAAGCCACCTCTTCCTCCGCCGCCTCTTCCGCCATTGCCAAATTGTGCCTCGATTTCAGGTGCTATCAATAAAATTATAAGAATCGTGATTAAATATTTGATATTGGTTTTCATACGATTGAACTTTAATATTGATTTCAAAATTAGGTGATGGTTTAACCATGATAGGTTAAATATTTGTTAAAACAATGTGGCAACAAATGTGCCAAATATTATAAAAGCCCAAGTTCAAGAATCAAGAGCAAATGCAGACTCAGACTCAAGTGTCAAGCTCATAAGAGTTTATTTGTTTATGGGTTCAGATTTTTTTCTTATCAACTAAATAATTGTACTGATCGATTCAATAGGCCTGCCTATCACTGCCTTATTTCCATTAATTACAATAGGCCTTTCAATTAATTTAGGGTATGTAATCATAGCATCGATTATTTCTTCATCGGAAAGTAATTTTCCACGATACTTCCCTTTCCAAATAGCTTCATTTTTCCGCAGCAACATTTCAGGTGTAATACCCAAGAAAGAAATAACTTGACGTAATTCTTCTTTTGTGGGAATTTGTTCTAAATATTTGACTACCTCAAAAGGTTTTCCTGAATTTTCCAATACCTCTAAACCTTGGCGAGATTTTGTGCATCTTGGATTATGGTATATTTTTATCATTTTATATAAGTTATAGATCTCTATAGTTTCAAGTTTTGGGTTACTGAAGGATATAACTTGAAACAAGAATCTTTTTAAACTAATTTATTCATCTTCTTTCTGCCCCATTGCCATAAGATACGCTTTTAGAAAACGGTCGATATTTCCATCCATAACAGCATCTACATTACCTGTCTCTTCGGCGGTACGAACATCTTTAACTAATTTATAAGGGTGCATAACATAATTACGAATTTGTGAACCCCATTCAATTTTCATTTTTGAGGATTCTATTTCCTGACGGGCCTCCATCTTTTTACGCAATTCAATTTCATACAACTGCGATTTTAACATTTTTAAGGCCGTAGCTCTATTATCATGTTGCGAACGTGAGTCAGAGCATGATATTTGTATACCCGAAGGCTTATGCGTCAATTGTACTTTAGTTTCTACCTTATTTACATTTTGCCCACCAGCACCACTAGAACGGGCTGTAGTTATTTCAACATCAGCGGGGTTGATATCAATTTCTATACTATCATCAACTAATGGATATACATAAACGGATGCGAAAGATGTATGTCTTTTGGCATTACTGTCAAAAGGAGAAATGCGAACCAAACGGTGCACGCCGTTTTCACCTTTAAGCCACCCGAAGGCAAATTCCCCATCAATTTCAAGCGTTACTGTTTTTATACCTGCTGTATCACCGCCTTGATAATTGAGTTCTTTGACTTTATAGCGATTCTTTTCTGCCCACATCATATACAT
>QILY01000239.1 GCA_003232155.1 Maribacter sp. | reverse complement strand
ATACTACTTGGTGGGATGATTTTAAAACATGGCTAAGCAACATTTTTTTCGAGTTTTTTGAATGGCTATTTGGAGTTGGGAAAGCAGTTGGCTACCTCGCCATATTTTTTAGAATTATACCTTACATTCTACTGATATTACTTCTTTTTCTGCTCATCAAATTCTTTTTGAACGTGAATTCAAGATCGATTATACACGCAAAAAAGAACCAAACCCTAGTTTCACTTTCTGAAGAGGAGCACCTTATCAAGAATGAAGACATACAGCAATTAATACAAAAAGCGATTACTGGTAAAGATTACCGCTTGGCCGTCAGATATTATTACCTGTATATTTTACAATTGATGACTGAAAAAGAGCTCATTACTTGGGAATTACAAAAAACCAATGATGATTATTTGAACGAAATCAAAAAAGAAGATCTAAAACAACCCTTCACCAAAATCACTCGATTGTACGATTATGTCTGGTACGGCAATTTTGATATTGACGAAGCTAAATATTCAAGGGCTGAGACCGCATTTTCATCTTTACAAAAAATGGTGAAAAATGGGTAAAAAAGGAACAGTTTACATTGTAATTATTATAGCTACAGTAGCTATACTCATGATATTGCAATACAACAAGCCTAAAGAAATCAATTGGTATCCTTCTTATGTGGCGCAACATAAGATTCCGTACGGTACTTTAGTTTTAAATGATTTTATGGAAAAGCTTTTTCCTGATAATATTGAACAAATTACCCGCCCGCCTTTTGAATTTATAGATGCAAATACCGATACGGAAGGCACCTACTTCTTTGTAAATAATAACATCACATTTAGTGAGGCGGAGTTAAATACACTATTGGATTGGACCGCCAAGGGAAATACGCTTTTTATAGCCTCCAACAGTTTTGAAGAACAATTGTTAGATACCCTAAACCTAAAAACTTCTAGCCTCTTTGCCGGTTTTGGTGATGAAAATAGTCATATACACCAATTGGTACATCCACAATTAAAAACAGATAGCTATAAATTCGAAAAAGATAATTATGTCAACTTTTTTGTAGAAATAGATACCCTCAATACCATTGTTATGGGTGTAGTAGATAATTACAATGATTCTACTACAGTAAAAGAAAACCATATCAATGTAATACAACAACCTTTTAGCAAGGGTAAAATTATACTGTCAACCTTTCCAAAAGCATTGACCAACTATTTTATTCTCAAAGACAATAACAAAGCTTATACAGCTGGTCTATTGTCTTATATTGATGGTTCAAAGACGATTTATATGGACAATCATTATAAATCGGGCAAATCATTCTATACTTCGCCCATGTATATATTTCTGAATACCAAAGAATTCAAATGGGCGTATTATATTGTACTAATAGGTGTTGTTTTATATGTGTTTTTTGAAGGGAAACGGAAACAAAGGGCTATACCGGTTGTGCAGCCACTCAAAAATCAAACTTTAGCTTTTACACGTACTATTGCTGATATGTACTTTGAAAAGGGAGAACAAAAACCTATCATAAAACATAAAATTGAACAGTTTTTAGAATATATACGCTCTCATTTTTATTTGAGCACTCTAAAATATGATGATGATTTTTACAATAATCTCGCTTCAAAAAGTTCACATAGTTTTAATGAAATAAAAAGCATTTTCACCTATATCGCTAATTTGAGCAATCAAGAACAAGTAAATGATGTAGCGTTGAAAAAATTAAATACCCTAATAGAAAAATTTAAGAAACAGTCAAATATATAAGCTGATGGAAAATAACGAGCAAACTACCAACAATCTGAATTTTGATAACAGAATTCCTCTCGAGGATTTAAAAAATGCAGTCAATGAAATTAAAACCGAACTTGCTAAGGTGATTGTTGGGCAACATAATTTTATTGAATTATTGATTGTTTCCCTTTTGGTAGATGGTCATGTACTTATTGAAGGTGTGCCCGGTATTGCCAAAACCATCACTGCAAAACTGTTTGCCAAAACTTTGAAAACTGAATTCAGCCGTATACAATTCACCCCTGATTTAATGCCGAGCGATATTTTGGGTACTTCAATATTTAATGTAAAAACTTCTGAATTTGAATTTAAAAAAGGACCTATTTTCTCTAATATTATATTAATCGATGAGATAAACAGGGCTCCGGCCAAAACCCAAGCTGCCATGTTCGAAACCATGGAAGAACGACAAGTAACCATGGATGGCACAACATACCCAATGGATGCTCCTTTTATAATATTGGCAACTCAAAACCCTATTGAACAAGAAGGCACATATGCTTTACCAGAGGCTCAATTAGACCGTTTTTTGTTTAAAATAAAGGTTGATTACCCTTCTGTAGAAGAAGAAGTGCAAATTATTCAAACGCACCATGAACGTAAAGGTTCCACACCCAAAGAACTTATCAAAGGTATAGTATCGCCCAAGCAACTGGCTGATTTTAAATCAAAGATCCAAGATGTTATCGTAGAAGAAAAAATCATAAAATACATTGCAGATATTATTACCAAAACTAGAAATCATCCGCATTTGTATTTAGGAGGCTCCCCAAGAGCGTCAATTGCCACTTTGAATTCGGCAAAAGCTTTTGCTGCTATTAATGGTAGGGATTTTGTGATTCCTGAAGATATTAAAAAAGCATTGGTTCCGGTATTGAACCATAGGGTGATTTTAACACCAGAACGCGAAATGGAAGGTATGACCACTGAAAGTGTGGTAAATATGATTATGGAGTCCGTAGAAATCCCAAGATAAGCGAATGCAATTTTTAAGATCGTTCTACATACATAACACTTTTTTTAGGTATATCGCTATACTGGCAGCTTGCTTTATGGTTTCATTTTGGATGCCCATACTCTACCCCATTGCTTGGCTGCTTACCTTGGTTTTATTAGCACTTTTTTTGTTTGACATTTATTTGCTCTACGGAAACAATAAAGGTGTTGATGCCCAACGAAATCTGCCCCAAAAGCTATCGAACAGTGATTTTAATCCTGTCAATATTACATTTCGATCATATTACCCGTTCAAAGCCTATATTTCAATTATTGATGAATTGCCTGCCCAATTCCAAAAACGTGACTTTGAGCATAAAACAAAACTAATTAAAGGTGAAAAGCGAGAATTTGAATATACAGTTCGACCTGTTGACCGAGGAGAATATGTATTTGGCAACCTTATTATCTATGCTTCATCACCTCTTCGAATAGTAAAAAGACGTTTTGTATTCCAAAAAGACCAAATGGTACCGGTATACCCCAGTATCATTCAAATGCAACAATATGATTTTTTGGCCATAAGCAATAAACTTACACAATTTGGATTGAAAAAAATACGCCGTATTGGTCATACACAAGAGTTTGAACAGATAAAAGAATATGTACAGGGTGATGATTTTAGAACCATAAATTGGAAAGCCACGGCAAAGCAAAACCAGTTGATGGTCAACCAATATCAAGATGAAAAATCACAGCCTATTTATTCAATTATAGATACTGGTAGAGTAATGAAAATGCCCTTTAACGGATTGAAATTATTGGACTATGCCATTAATTCTACTTTAGCTTTTTCAAATGTGGCTTTAAAACGAAATGATAAGACTGGTATATTGGCCTTTTCAAAAAATATAGAAACTTTTGTGCCCGCCGTTCAAAAATTAACACATTTGAACACCATTCTAGAAAAACTCTATAACATCACCACCGAATTTACCGATGCTGATTTCGGATTGCTTTACGCTCATGTAAAAAGAAAAATAAACCAACGAAGCCTATTATTACTTTATACTAATTTTGAACATATATCAGCTTTAAAACGGCAGTTGCCTTTTCTTTTGGCCATAGCCAAAAAACATGTTTTGGTTGTCGTGTTTTTCGAAAATACAGAACTTGAAGAACTTATAGCCTCTGATGCCGAAGACCTTCAAAGTATTTATCATAAAACCATTGCTGAAAAATTCTCGCTCGAAAAAAGGTTTATGAAAAAAGAACTTCAAAAATATGGTATACAAACTATCTTGACCAAACCTGAAAGTTTGACCATTAATACCATCAATAAATATTTAGAAATTAAGGCAAGAGGCTTGTTATAGTATAATGAACTTAAATCTATATATCTAGGGTAGTACAAGATTTCAAATAAATTTAATAGGTACTATTATAGATACTTTGAGCCTGAATGTTCGAGGCTACATCACGAGATCCGTTTTCAAAGAAAAGTATAGGAACTTCATTATATTTTTCAGTATTGATATCTACAACAAGACAACCACAGTTTTTTCCTCTCCTATAATGCCCTGTACTTTTACCTCTCTTACGTCTTCCATTATTATTTAGAAGCAAATCCAAAGCCAAACCAGCTATTGCTCCTCCAAGAACAGTATAAACTACATCGCTGGTTTCACCAAAACCTCCTCTTGATCTATCCCATGCTTCTTTTGCTACTCCGGCAGCAAGACTACTACCTACAGCACCTGCCCAGGTCCAATGTCGATTGCCATTAAAGATTTTATTTGCAGTATATCCTCCAATACCTCCTATCACAACTCCAGCACCAAAATGTTTAACCTTATCTTCAGATATTTGAGCTTTGATACATAAGTGGAACAAGAATACTACAACAAAGGGAAAACATTTCTTCATCTTAAAATTTAATTTCTATAATGTAACTAATTCCTCTATAAGTAATATTCTCTTTCAAAGAATATTTAATATAGATATTACTGCTATATAACAATTATGACCAATCACTACCTTACTTTTATCAAAGAACTAAATATATCATATTAGTAATTCATTATCTTTAAAGCATATGGGGCAAGACCGAAGAAAATTTATAAAAGCAATGGGTATTGGAAGTGTCGCGGCAATAGCAACCCCTGCACAAGTTTGGGCCAAGGTTAAAGAACCAATACATTCCGCAGTTCGTGATATTACAGATCAAAAGCAACATACCACCGATGCCTATTGGAAAACGATACAATCACAATTTCGATTTGCTGACGGACTTACTTATTTCAATAATGCATCATTGGGGGCATGCCCTGTTCCGATTCGTGAAGCTACCATGCAATTTCGTAATACCCTCGACGATTTTCCTTCAAAATATATGTGGGGCGGTTGGGATACCGAAAAAGAGAATACCCGCAAGAAAGTGGCAGATTTGTTTTCAGTATCACAGGAAGAAATTGCCTTAATCCATAACACTACCGAAGGTATGAACCTCATTGCCCGTAGTATGAACCTACAACCTGGCGACGAAGTTATATCTGCAAATCACGAGCATGCAAGTGCCTCCTCTCCTTGGAAAGTATGGCAAGAAGATAAGGGTATTCGTATTGTACGCCCAGTGTTGCCCATATTACCAGAAAATGTAGAAGAAATCGTAGATGTATATAGAAAAGCCATCACCTCAAAGACCAAAGTAATCTCTATATGTCATTTAGTGAATACCAATGGTATGATACTACCCGTAAAAGAAGTATCACAAATGGCACAGGAAAAAGGAATTTTAGTTGCTGTAGATGGTGCACAAGGTGCTGGCATGTTCAATGTTGACCTTGCTGATTTAGGTTGTGATTTTTATACAATGAGTGCGCATAAATGGCTTTTTTCCCCAAAGGGTATCGGTATTTTTTATGCCAAAAAAGAAAGTCAGGTCCATCTAAAACCATTAATGGTGGCTCGCGGATATAAAGATACCAGTATACGTAGGCTTGAGAACTACAATACCAGAAACCTTCCAGAGCTCTTGGGTTTAGGGGCCGCTTTGGAGTATAGAACGGCAATAGGCAGCCAAAAAATTCATGACCGCACCTATGAATTGAAACACTATTTTAGAGATCAAATAAAAAATTATCCCAAACTTCGCTTAAAAACCCCTGCTTTAGATAGTCTTTCTGCCGGTATACAAACCGTTGAAATATTGGGCAAAGATGTTAAAGAGGTAAAAAAACAACTCTTTGAGGCTTATGGTATCGATTGTAGACCTATGAGCGGCTTTGGATTGAATGCCGTTCGAATCTCACTGGCTATCTTCATCAGTAAAAAACAAATAGATATCTTGGTAAATGCCTTAAATAATATTGCGAATACTTAGAGCTGTTTAAGAATCGCCTTATTGATTCTTTTTACTAAAGATGGCCCTTCATATATAAACCCAGTATATAATTGAACAAGACTGGCACCTGCTGCCAATTTTTCTAGGGCATCTTCAGCGGAGTGTATACCACCTACTGCGATAATAGGAAAAGCATTGTTACTTTTCTCGGCTAAAAAACGAATAACAGCCGTACTTTTATCCTTTAAAGGTTTGCCACTTAAGCCCCCTTTCTCTTCAGTATAAATCATTGCAGATTTTAAATTATTTCTCTCGATAGTAGTATTTGTAGCAATAATTCCATCAATTTCAGTCAATCGAACAATTTCGATAATATCCAACAACTGTGCTTCAGTTAAGTCTGGGGCTATTTTTAAAAGAATAGGTTTTACTTTTCCGCCATTTCGTTCAAGGCATTTCAAATTCTCTTTCTTCAACTCTTTCAGTAATGCCATAAGCGGCTCTTTATTTTGCAGCTCTCTTAAACCAGGCGTATTGGGTGAGCTTACATTTACTGCAAAATAATCAACATGATCAAAAAGGGCATCAAAACATATTAAGTAGTCTTTAATGGCCTTATCATTTGGAGTAATCTTGTTCTTGCCAATATTGCCCCCAATAAGTACACGATGCTCTTTTTCCAATCGTTCTACAGCATCAAAAACACCTTTATTGTTAAAGCCCATACGATTAATAATTGCCTGATCTGATTTTAAGCGAAATAGCCTTTTTTTAGGATTTCCCGCCTGCGGTTTTGGGGTCAATGTTCCTATCTCAACAAAACCAAAACCGAAATCTGAAAATTCATTGAACAACTTGGCATCTTTGTCAAAACCAGCTGCAAGACCAACAGGGTTTTTAAATTTAATTCCGAAAACCTCTCGTTCCAATCGTTTGTCCTCAATGAGATACAGTTTTCTAAAAATACCTGAAAAACCTATTCTTGCTAAAAAATGTACTAATGAAAAAGTGAAATAATGTGCCCTTTCCGCATTGAGCAAAAAAAGAAAAGGACGGACTAGGATTTTGTACATGGGCAGTAAAAAATTTCTCTAAAAATACAAACTCGCCCTGAGTATTTATGGCACTTCGGTAGATTTATATTAACATTGTTAGGCTCACAATTATTTAGGATCCACAAGGCTGTCGTTATAGTCTGCGGGAATGACATAAAGTGGTCTTTTAAATACTTCTTGGCAAAGGTTTATATAGCGATTATATTGTTTTTTATTGAATATTGCCAACACTTTTTTATCTATCATTTTCTGAACTTTACCCATACTATCCATCATTACTTTATATTCACCTGCTAATTTTATTAAATCCTCTTCAGAACTTTGCGGATGCCTTTTTGTAATATTTTCTAACTGGTTGTTCAGCAATTCATTTCTATATTTCAGCTCAGCGCCCAAATTTACCATTTTATCTGCCTGTTGCCCATTCAATTGAAAAACGCTAATAAGAGTTTCGTTCGCTGTAATACCAACTCCTAAAATACAATCATCTTGCGCTACCAAACCTTGTATACAGACCAAAGAAAAGGCAATCAAAAAACATTTTTTTCGTAAACACATTACTC
>QILY01000103.1 GCA_003232155.1 Maribacter sp. | reverse complement strand
GTTAATCCAGAAACTTCATTTTTAATTTGGTTTATAGCCGAGGTACTATCAAAGCCATAGGAAGAAACAATATTATTATATGATAGGTAGACTTTACTCATCCAATAGGCCCACTTTTTTCTTCCATGCGATAAAAAATTCAGGAATTTCCAAAGACATCTCTCCAAAGAGTCCTACAAAAACCTGAACGGTTTCTCCTGTGCAGACCATTTTTCCTTCGGGATTAAAAATTTCATATTTAAAAATCATTTTGGCTGCTCGTGAATCTACATAGGTGGTTTTGATTGAAGCGACATCACCGTATTTTAAAGGTAATTTATGCTCACAAGTAGATTTTACAATTGGAGTAGTAAATTTATGCTTTTCTTGGTCTAAATAAGATATACCATGGTGACGGCCAAAAGCTTCCCTCCCATCTTCAAAATATTGAATATAGTTGCCATGCCATACAATACCAAGTGGGTCTGTTTCTGTAAAACGAACACGCACCTCACTGGTGAAACTTATTTCCTTCTTCATTTTATTTGGCCAATGCGGTTTTCATTTCACTACGTGCTATCACTTCCCCTTTGCACTCTACTTTACTTTCTACCATGGTCACCCCCATAATATCATATAAGATTTTAACCGTGGTTACTAAATTTTGATCAATAAGCGGTAATTCAAATATCGTTGCATTTTTAATAGCGCCAATATACCCTGTGGGTGCAGGTTGTTGTTTTAAATAAAACGAATATCCGGTATGTAGGGCAACGGTCTGCGCCATATTCTCTATAAGACCTGGAGCTGAAAAATGTGTTGAATCTACAAGTATATTTTCTGATGTAATGTTAAAACCAGATACTATCTTTTTCTCTGAAAAGTAAAATAATTTATCAATCATAACAAAAGGCTTTTTTTGTGGTATCAATGATAATAAAAAACCCTTGTCGTTAATTTCTTTTTCCAGTAGATTCATTTAGCATACGGTTAAAAAAGCGTAGGTATATGAAAAGCGGGCACTTTCAGGAACAGATAATATATGGTATCCCCTTTCTTAAACTTACCTGATGCGATTAATTCTTCAAGAGCAACATACATTCATGCAGAGCCTATATTTCTTACTTTTTCTAAGTTTACGAACCATCTTTTAAAAGGAATTTCTACGCCTTGATGATTTTCCATTTATAAAGCCTAATTTTTCTTCAATCTGGTCATTTTCAACAGAATTGTTGGGTAAAAATTTAGATATTCTTGTTATGTAAACGTCTTTCATTAATTTTCCTTTAAACGAATAGAGCATAGTATTTTTTATCTCTACTAATTCTTCTGTACATCGGCAGATACATCAGTAAAAATACAATAAAAACTATGAGAGCTATGACCTATATGGCAAATAACAGATAATAATTAACCCGCATTATTCACGGGTTTTCGTCATGAAAAGCCAAAGCACCAATAGAATTGGGAAGCGCAGAAGTTTTTTAGTGAAAGAATTGTAGCCCAATTTTGAGCTGAACAAATTTCGAGTATTTTCAATTATAGCAGGTAGTTTGGTTTTGGAATAGAATATCCGTGAATAATGCGGGTCAAACAGAGCCAACCATTTTTTACGTTCGGGTTGTCCAAGACCTCCTTTATATGTTTTTATTATCTTCCCAAAAATCGAAGTAATTGAACCATTGTAATGGGTATTGATTTAATATCCATTCTACACTCTCGGTGTATTTTTTTAATAATGCCTGAGCATCCCTTGCTTTTACTTCGCCCCTTCTTGCATACAGATGGTAGTGCCTATTGGTTTCTTTCATCACATAAACAAAAAGCACAGGAACTCTTAACCTCGAGGCCAATAAGTAGGGCCCAATAGGGAAATTTGCATCTGCTCCCATAAAATTTTCTGTAAGGTGTTTGGTGCCTGAAATATACCTATCTCCTGTGAAAACGACTAATTCACCTTGATCTAAAGCTGTATGGATTTTGAAGATATGCGCCATATCTTCTTTTACAATTATAAATTTGATTTGCGATTTTGACGTGATACTGTCAAGGTATTGTTTAATGTTTTCATGCTCAGCATCAGTTGTTACTAGGTTTATTTGAGAAAACTCATCTATTTCATCAAGAAAATATTGTGCAATATCAAAATTGCCTACATGGGCACTTATCAAAATCCCACCTTTTTTTTCGTGTAATAGTTGTTTTATATTTTCTATTCCGTCAAAAGTATAGGTGAACTTATGTTTCAGGCCTGAGGAAATGGCAACTTTATCAGTAAGTACCTTTCCGAAAACATAATAACTTTTATATACATTGATGATGCTCTTGACTTTTGAATATTGAAGTCGTTTACGTAAATAAGAATATATGGATTTAGAGCTTTTCCATGAAAATAAAAAGAAATACAGTACTACAAAACGGAGCAAAAAATAAGCAGCGTTAATACCTAAGTTCTTGATAAAGAAAATATAGATTCGATATCCTAAGACATTACCTCTAGATTTTCCTTCCCATTCGGTAGTCATTCACGTTAGTGATTTTTGGAATTTCTAATTTAATTTTCGCTCGATAAGAGCGTAAAAGTCTTGAAGAACAACTACGTTCATAAAATCTTCACCTACTAATTTTACACCAAAATTACTCTCAACCGCAACCACCAGATCAACAAAATCCAAACTATCGAGATCAAGTGTTTCTTTTAGATTTGCTTCAGGAGTTATATGTTCTTCCTCTACTTCAAATTCATCAATAAGAAAGGCGTTGATTTTTTCTACAATAACCTCTTTGTTCATAGTTAGGTAACCTTTTTTATAATTAATGCGGAATTTGTTCCACCAAACCCGAAAGAATTTGACAAAAATACATCAATTTTTTTATTTAAGGTTTTGTTAACTAGGTTTAATTTTTTTGAATGTTCATCAGGGTTCTCTAAGTTTATATTAGGTGCAACAAAAGAATTTTGCATCATTAGCATTGAATAGATAACCTCGCTGGCACCGGCCATCCAACATTCATGCCCAGTCATAGATTTTGTTGAACTTACATACGGATTACTTTCTTTAAAAACTTCAAATATAGCCTTGGCTTCATTGGCATCGCCCACTGGTGTTGAGGTGGCATGAGCATTTACATAATCAATTACAGACGCTTCAATATTTGCTTCTTGTAATGCTTTTTTCATAGCCCTTGAAGGGCCTTCAACATTGGGAGTAGATATATGATCCCCATTTGATGAAAATCCATAACCAATAATTTCACCCAAAATAGGCGCGCCTCTTTTTATAGCAGATTCATAGCTTTCTAGAATTAGGGTAGCACCGCCACCACTGGGCACCAAGCCATTTCTTGAAGCATCAAAAGGGCGTGAGGCTTTATCAGGGCTATCTTTATGGGTTGAAAATACTCCCAGGCCATCAAAACTGCCCATAGCCAAATGGTTTATTTCTTGCGCTCCACCAGTAATAATACAATTTTGTATTCCGCTTTTTATCAAATGATATCCTATCCCTATTGAATGTGATCCGCTTGCACATGCGGCACTTATGGTAAAATTTATCCCTTTAAGCTTGAAAATTGTAGAAAGATTCATCGTAATCGTAGAATTCATCGCTTTAAAAATAGCCCCTGAACCTATTAGGGTAGTGTCTCTTTTTTCTCGAATCTTATCTATAGATTCTATTACCGATTTTGCAGTACTATCATTGCCATAAATGACCCCAACTTCATTCTCATTTAAAAAAGCCTCATCGATTTTTGCATTTTCAAGGGCTTCAATAGTAGCGGTATAGGCATAAGCGCCCTCTTCGCCCAAACTCATACGTTGTCTACGTGATAACAATGCTTTTAGATTAGGTTCTTCAACCATGCCGGTCAGCGGAGAGCGGTAGCCAAAATCTACTCTTTCCTGATCGTAAATAATTCCAGATCTACCCTCGTATAAAGATGTTTTTACTTCTTCTAGGTTCTTACCTATACAAGAGTAAATGCCTATACCGGTAATAACAACTCTTCTCATTGCCTTTTCTTATTGAACTCGTTTAAACGAGTTCATTATTTTACGAATAAATGCCCCCGTTGATATTTATAGTTTCACCAGTAATATAAGAAGACTTCTTTGAAACTAAAAAAGAGACCACATGTGCAACTTCTTCAGCTTCCCCAAACCGATTTGCAGGAATCATTGTTTTGAGCTCCTTTTCATTGAGTTCGCTGGTCATGTCAGTCTTTATAAACCCTGGCGCAACGGCATTTACTGTTACGTTTCTTTTTGCGATTTCTTGTGCAAGGGCCTTTGTTGCAGCAATCACAGCGCCTTTTGCGGCAGAATAATTGGTCTGCCCAGGGGTGCCTTTAAGGCCAGAAACCGAAACCATATTTACAATTCTGCCGTATTTGTTTACCAGTAATTTTTGAATGAGATGGTTGGTGACATTAAAGAACCCGTTCAAACTTGTATTGATGACCGAAGACCAATCATCAGGTTGCATCCACATAAAAAGACCATCTTTTGTAATGCCCGCATTGTTAACTATTGCTTCAATAATAGCATCGGGGTTTGTCTCTTCCCATTGGGTCAAGGCAGATTTTACACTTTTAGCATCTACCACATTAAATTGTATGATTTCTGCAGATGAGCCAGTTTCTTGAACCTGTTTCAAAGTTTCAAGTGCCGCATCTTTGTTGCTGTTATAGTTAATAATTATATGGTAGTCCAAATCTTTTGCCAACTGTATGCACACCGCTCTTCCAATTCCTCTAGAGCCGCCGGTAATTAAGGCACATTTTTTCTTTTCTTTTTTTTCTATCGACATTTATTTCAATTGCATTATTTAGAACTCGTCTTGAGTTTTGCTATTAAATTGGTATTACTCATTGGTGTTCACAAAGTTTTCAGCATTTTGAAACCACTTACCTGCTAAAACTTCTCCTTTTTCATTGAGAAAGCCCCATCCTTTTTTAGATTTTACTCTTACCAATCCATTTTTAAATCCTTTTTCTTCTTTTCTAGAAATAAAAGCTAAACCTGCCGTAATACCATATTCCATAGGGATTACTAACTTACCGGTAGTATCAATAAAGCCCCATTTTTTGCCCTTTACGGGAGCAAATCCATCTGCAAAAATCTCGGCATCTCGAAAACTGGCCGGAATGACCATTTCACCTTTTTTATTAATATAGCCCCACATTTTACCATTGGCTACAGGTGCCAATCCGTTAGAGAACGCTCTTGCTTTATCGAATTTTGGTTCTATTGCCCATTCTCCTTTATTGTTTACAAAACCAACTTTTTTGCCTTTTCGCGCATAGGTTAAGCCTGAGTTGCCTTTAAATCTCCAAACCTTATCCGCACCATCGATTGCATTAAAAGTACCATTAGATATAATGCCGAAAGTATCCCCTTTTTTGCCTTCAACTCCTGATGCATTGAATTCATTGCCTATTTCTTGATATATTGCAGGAATGATTTCTTTGCCTTTTGAATCGATCATGCCCCAAAGCGCTAGCTTTTTAACTTTGGCATGACCATTTCTGAACTTTTTGACTATATCATAAGTGGGTTCTATGATAACTTTTCCGTCTGTTCCGATAAGTCCTATTCGTTCTTGACTTTTATATAGTGCAACACCATCATTAAAATCGTAATATTTGTCTGTACGAGGTGTTTCTAACTTATTTCCTGAGGCATCTATATACTGCCAGGTATCATCTTTTAAAACCAATACATAACCTGAATTAAAGTATTTTACTTTGTCATATTCTGGTTGAATTGCCCATTCTCCCGAAGTGTTTATAAAGCCCCATTTTTTATCTTTTTCAACCGCAGCATATTGTTGAGAAAAACTTTTTGCTCTTTCAAATTGTGGTTGAATCACATATGTACCCGATTTGTTGATATAACCAAATTTTCCATTTTCCCTTACTAGGGCCAATTCTTGGGCCGATACATAAAATAGGCTAAAAACGAGCGTAAAAATTAAGACACATTTTGTTTTCATAACGTAGATTTATTTTGATGGTTAATAATATAGTTCTTTACTTCATTCACAAAAGGATACATAACTAAATCCTCTTTAAATGGGGGAATTATTTTACGAACGGCATCGTACATTTTCTTGGTTTTTGATGATACCTTATCTTGAACCTGAAGATATTCAATGGCTTGGACTACGGCAATCAGTTCAATGGCCATTACCTCAAAAGCGTTTTCAATAACCTTTTTTGTTATCAGGGCCGCATTGGTGCCCATGCTTACAATATCTTGGTTATCATTGTTATTGGGTATACTGTGCACATACATTGGGTTTGACAACATTTGATTTTCAGCGGTAGTAGAGGTTGCGGTGAACTGCACCCCTTGCATTCCGAAGTTCAGGCCTAAGGTTCCTAAATTTACAAAAGGAGGGAGAATATTATTCAACTTAGAATTCATCAAATAGTTCAACTGTCGCTCTGCAAGCATACTCATTTTAGTGACCACGATCTTTAGCTTGTCCATTTCCAATGAAACATAATCACCATGAAAGTTGCCGCCATGGTATACATGTTTTTTTTCTACATCAACTATAGGGTTGTCATTGGCAGAATTTACCTCTTCAATTAGTATACGCTCAACATCGTTCAAGGTATCTAAAATAGGGCCTAAAATTTGTGGCACACAACGTAATGAATAATATTCTTGAACTTTTTCTTCAAAAACAACTACATTTTCAGTTTCTACATATAAATGGTGCTCTCTTTTTCTGGTCAACGTACTATCTTCAAGGTGGCTTCGCATAGATCGGGCAACTTCTCGCTGACCTTTATGTTTTTTGGTTTGGTTAAGGTCAAAAGACAAATGGTCATCATAAGCCTGAACAATTTCGTTGATGGCCGATGAACAGGCGATCATCCATTCTAAGAGTCTACGAGTATAAATTGTATTTACAATACCTATACCTGTCATTACTGATGTGCCGTTTATCAATGCCAAGCCTTCACGTAATTCAACGGTAATGGGCTGTATATCTTCTAGTTCAAAAACTTCTGCTGTTGGTCGGCGGTCACCTTTATAAAAAACTTCTCCTTCGCCAATAAGTACTAAGGCCAAATGTGCTAATTGCACCAAATCCCCACTGGCGCCTACGCCACCATGTTCATAGATCAATGGCGTAATATTTTTGTTTATAAGTTTGGTCATTACCTCTATTACAGAGATGTGAACTCCTGAATAGCCCAAACTTAGCGTGTTTAAGCGTGCTAACATGGCCGCTTTTACATATTTAGGAGAAATAGGATTTCCGGTGCCCGAAGCATGGCTACGAATTAGATTGTATTGTAATTGTAGGGTTTCAGCGTCTTTTATTTTGTATTGGGCCATAGGCCCAAAACCTGTATTTACCCCATAAATAATTTTATTCTTCGAAAACTCTTTTAGAAAATCAAAACTTTTCTGAACCGTATCTATAACTTCCTTATCAATTGATATCGATTCTCCCTCGAAAACAACACTGTAAAATTCTTTTATTCCTAACTTTCCTTTAATTTTTGGCATCTATGCTTGGTTGTATGGGCTAATAAGTAATACTTTTAATAAAAATAGGTAATTTGGTTTGCAAATTTATAATAATTAGTGAATCAATGAACTCGTCTTGAGTTTTTGTTTGGAACCGAGAATTATGGCTTTTGTGCCGTAATGAAGTCATTTTTTAATCTCTGAGGGTATAATTCCCCGGATGCTTGCATCGAAGAGGAAAGTTTGAAAACCTAAGGTTTTCATTGAAAAAGCTTTCTTCTACTAAATACCTCGTATGCTTGCATCGAGGCAGTTTATTTGCATAGCCGTAGCTATGGGGTTCAAAAATGGCAAAATTAGGGTGCAAAATGTATAATTAGCAGATAAAACAAAAACTCAAGACGAGTTCAATATTTCATTTGTGCCATGAATAATGAAAATGTAGATATACTTATTATAGGTGCGGGTCCTTCTGGTTGTGTAGCGGCTTCTTATCTACATAATAATGGCTATTCAATTAAGGTTGTTGAAAAAAATAAATTTCCAAGATTTGTAATCGGAGAAAGTCTTTTGCCCAGATGTATGGATCATTTTGATGAAGTGGGTTTGTTGGATAATTTGAAGAAAGAAGGATATGAAATTAAATCGGGAGCTCGATTTTTGCGTGGTGATAGTGTTTGTAATTTTGATTTTAGCAAAAAACATACGGATGGATGGGATTGGACATGGCAGGCGCCCCGAGCCGATTTTGATAAAGTTATGACAGATACCCTTCTTGAAAGAGGTGTTGATATTGCTTTTGAACAAGAAGTAGTTGATGTTGAATTCAATGATAAAAGTTCAGTGACCACCCTAAAAGATATTCAA
>QILY01000133.1 GCA_003232155.1 Maribacter sp. | reverse complement strand
ACTAATTGACTAAACTATTAATAAATGTGAATCCCGCAGAAAATTATATTCTAAATCAACCTGAACCTTTTAGAAGCATTTTATTGCATTTACAGGTAGTCATTACACATGCGGTACCCGAGGTTGACCTAAAGTACAAGTATAAAATTCCGTTTTACTATATCGATGGAAAGCCTTTTTGTTTTACTGCTGTACAATTAAAAAAGGGCTATGTTGATGTAGGGTTTTGGGTTTCAGCCCATTTGACAAAACATTTGGAGCATATGATTACCGAAAAAAGAAAGGTGCTGCGTTCGCTCCGGTATTATACGTTAGAGGAGATTGATGATTCTATTTTGATTGCTGTTTTACAGGATGCCTATTCGGTAAGGGACAAGGGATTTTGGAAGTCTTAAAAAAAGCTCAAGAACAGGTGTCAAGTACAAGTTCAAAAAAGTTGGTGCGTTTATTAGTTTAGAAAAAAAATATTGCTCACTGCCCACTATAATTCATTCACCGTTTTTCGCAAAGCAACCAAATTTGCAAGCAACCTCTCTAAATGTTTCAGATGCAACATATTGGCACCATCACTCTTAGCAATAGAAGGATCGTAATGTGTTTCCATAAAAATACCATCAACACCCGTTGCAATTCCTGCACGGGCAATAGTTTCAATCATATCAGGTCTTCCACCAGTGACTCCTGATGATTGATTAGGTTGTTGTAAGGAGTGGGTAACATCCAATACAACTGGGGCATAGTTTTTCATAGTGGGTATACCCCGAAAATCTACTACCATATCTTGATAACCGAACATAGTACCGCGATCAGTGATCATTACTTGTTCGTTGCTAGAATCGGTCACTTTAGTAACAGCATGTTTCATGCTTTCAGGACTCATAAATTGTCCCTTTTTTAAATTTACGGTTTTCCCTGTGTGGGCTGCTGCTACAACTAAATCGGTTTGGCGAACTAGGAACGCAGGAATTTGCAGTATATCAACATATTCTGCAGCCATAGCTGCGTCTTGCTCAGTATGAATATCAGTAACCGTAGGTACTTGAAAAGTTTCAGACACTTTCCGTAATATTTTCAATGCCTTTTCATCACCTATTCCTGTAAAAGAATCAACCCTACTACGATTTGCCTTTTTAAAACTTCCCTTAAAAACATAAGGTATTTTCAGAGTATCTGTTACAGTTACAATACGTTCGGCTATACGTAAGGCCATGTCTTCCCCTTCAATGGCACATGGGCCGCACAGTAAAAAAAAATTATTACTATCAATATGTTTTAGTTGGGGGATCTTGGCAAGGTCCATAATCTTAAATTTTTTATAAAGATAGTATTTAACTATGGTATTGTAATTAGTTTTGGGGGAAAGCAAAAAACATGATCATGATAAAAAAAATACTTTTTTTCCTTACTGTTCTTTTATTTTTTAGTTCAAATTTGCAATCTCAGAGAGTTTTTGAAAAGGGTTGGGATATCGTCAATTTGGAACGGCATCAATTTAAGTTTAATCTTTTTGGTCCGGGAATAGGATATGAGTTGGGCCTTTTTAAAAATGTAAGTGTTTCTACCAGTTTTGGACCTGGCCTTGCCTCGTATCAAGAAGGGTATAGCTTTGGCTTTGCTTGGCATACAAGATTTAGATATTATACTAATCTCAATAGGCGTTTAGATCTTAGAAAAAATGTTTCAGGAAATTCTGGAGACTATATAGCACCAGCGAGAAGTATATTTTGGGGGCCTTTACAGATTTCCGATAATCTAAATGGCCCTGATGATTTTGCCATAGCATTTTATGGAATGGTGTATGGTATTCAGCGAACCTATAAAAAAGGTTTCAATTTTAATGTAGAACTTGGGGCAGGATATTACCGTGGTGATGGTGTGCCTTCCGGTTACGGTCCTCTTTTGAATTTCACTTTCGGATGGACACCTAAAAAACGAAAATCAAAAAAAATCATTTTTAACTAATGCCATTAAAAATAAATGGCAATCAGAATTGTTTGTGGTATACTTGACGTTTTGTTAAAATTGATTGTTTTATAAGCACTTCACCCGATATACATACTATTTCTATCCATACGGTGTTATATCATAAAAATTGTTGTGGGAATCTTGGATAGAAATAGAATACGAAAGAAATTATTGGTGGTGTTATTGTTCGGCACCTCCTTTATTTACGCACAGTACGGAAAAAACTGTGAAATAAGGCAATACAAAATTAATTTGGTCAACCCTGGTCTAGAATATGAAACCGGCCTTGGAGTAAATACTACACTAGATATTAAGGTGGGTCTTCAGGTAGCTATAGATCCTTCAGTTGCGGAACCTTATACTGATTATGGTTTTTTTCCCGCGCTTGCCGCACAATATCGTTATTATTACAATTTTGACCGCCGTAATAGAAATGGTAGGCAAATTTATGGTAATTCAGCCAATTACATAGCTCCGGCCGCTGCCGTTTTTATACCTGGACCCCGAACTATAGATAATGTTATTGTAAAAGATGTCATTAGCTATGTAGGAGCGGTTACAGGACTACAACGTAGTTATAATTCAGGCTTTAATTTTTCTGTGGATGTTGGGGCAGCTTATTATATAGGTGCTTTTAAAGAGGCAATTTACCCTGTGGCCAATCTTAGTATCGGCTGGATTATTAGTGAAAAACGATGGTGTGTAGGTAAATAAAAGATTAAGGACACCTCTAAACTAAAATTAATTGATAAAATATTTTCTTTATTAGTGTTTTCGGCATGTTTGTTGTAATGAAGTTCTTTCATCAACTAAAGCCACACACACATTTTCAAAAAACATGCTCTCTTAGTATTCCTTTATTACATCTTCGATAGTATTTGCACAGGCTTCAAAGAACGTTGAAAAGGGTCTTTTAAAGTTGAATGCACTGGCGCTAGTGTGATGATTTGTAAGAAAGGTGACTAAAATTTTTATGCGATTTTTTCTTTAGGCAAGGCAAGATTTATAAGCATAGCCGTAGCTACGGTTAAAAATTTTAACGAAGCATAAAGTAAAAAGGGCGAAAAATTAGTTTCCTTTTTTATGAATCATTACACTAGGAGTATCTTATGAACTTGGACTTGGAAAAACGCCACCATGTTCAATTTTGATGTAGTGACTGTGCCCTATGCCGAAGTTGATAATGATGAAGCGGTAGTTGAATTGTTTCCGGGTTTGGGTGCTGAATTTAATAAAAACACATAATCAAACTAATTATGAAAAAACTCGTATTTCCCTTCTTAATTTTTTGTTTTTCCCTTCTTAGCGCTCAAACTGACAAAAATGTAGAAGAACATCAAGTGCAGATAGGTCTGCCAATGCCAGCTATTCTTTACGAAAAGGGAATTGGTAATAATTCTACGCTAAGCCTTGAAGCTATCACTGGACTTCATATTAGAGGCTGCTCAGGTTGTGAAACCCAATTTGGAATTTATCCTATTCTTAGGGGGCAGTACCGATACTATTATAATATGGAGAGAAGACTTAGGAAAGGGAAAAATATCACTGGAAACACTGGAAATTACATTGGCGGACTTTTAATTTACCAAGGCGGGTCTCCCTTAATTGGTGATATACAAAACAGCAGTGTTCTTGGTGTTGGTCCCGTCTATGGCATTCAGCGTACTTATAGACGAGGTTTCTTTTATCGCCTTGAAACAGGAGTAACATATTTCGAAGATGATTTTTCGAGAGGTGTAGTTTTGGTTTTAGCGGCTAGAATAGGTTGGGTTATTCGTAAACGACGTTAAATTAACATCCTCAAAATCAACAATATAAAAATAACATAACTTTGTATTATGGCGCAAAAAATAGCGGTATCTTTGCACGCTTAAAATAGCAGGGTTTGCTATTTAAATTAAAGAATATGTCGACCACAAAGAATATTGCCATTATTGCACACGTTGACCACGGTAAAACTACCTTGGTCGATAAAATTATGCATCACTGCCAACTGTTTCGCGAGAATCAAAATACGGGCGATTTGATTTTAGATAATAACGATATAGAGCGTGAAAGAGGAATTACAATTACTTCAAAGAACGTTTCAGTAGTGTACAAAGGAACTAAAATCAATATTATCGATACCCCCGGTCACGCCGATTTTGGAGGTGAGGTTGAGCGTGTATTGAACATGGCTGATGGTGTTTTGTTATTGGTAGATGCTTTCGAAGGCCCAATGCCACAAACACGTTTTGTTTTGCAAAAGGCGATTGACTTGGGTTTAAAACCTTGTGTGGTCATTAATAAGGTCGACAAAGAAAACTGTACGCCAGAAGAGGTACATGAAAAGGTTTTCGATTTAATGTTTGAATTGGGTGCTGAAGAATGGCAATTAGATTTTCCAACAGTTTATGGTTCGGCCAAGAACAATTGGATGAGTGATGATTGGCAGAATGAAACTGATAATATTGAACCTTTGTTGGATATGGTTATCGAACATATACCCACTTTTGAGCCTGCCGAAGGAAACACGCAAATGTTGATTACATCTTTAGATTATTCTTCTTTTACAGGTAGAATAGCTATCGGAAGATTGCAAAGGGGAAGCTTGAAAGAAGGGCAACAAATATCTTTGATAAAACGTGATGGTAGTATTGCTAAGTCAAAAATAAAAGAACTTTTTACCTTTGAGGGCCTTGGTCGTTTAAAGGTACAAGAAGTGGTAACGGGTGATATATGTGCTATAATTGGTCTGGAAAGTTTTGAAATTGGTGATACCATTGCAAATATTGAAAACCCAGAAGGCTTAAAAACCATTGCTATTGATGAGCCAACAATGAGTATGTTGTTTACCATTAATGATAGCCCGTTTTTTGGTCAAGATGGTAAGTTTGTAACTTCAAGGCATATCAACGAAAGGTTACAGCGCGAGTTAGAGAAAAATTTGGCATTGCGGGTTAATGAAACAGATAGTGCAGATAAATTTTTGGTCTTTGGCCGTGGGGTATTGCACCTTTCTGTTTTGATAGAGACCATGCGTAGGGAAGGGTATGAATTACAGATTGGTCAGCCACAGGTAATCATTAAAAAGGTCGACGGTGTTAAATGTGAACCTATCGAAAGTCTGACCATCGATTTACCCGAAGATGTTTCAGGTAGAGCAATAGAAATGGTATCTATCAGAAAAGGGGAAATGACTAGTATGGAGGCAAAAGGAAATCGCATGATATGTGAGTTTTTGATTCCGTCAAGAGGTATTATTGGTCTTAGAAACCAATTATTGACGGCTACGGCCGGGGAAGCTATAATGGCTCACCGCTTTTTAGAATATCAACCTATGAAGGGTGATATTCCACAACGTCAGAATGGTTCTTTGGTTTCTATGGAAAAAGGAAAAGCGATTCCGTATTCCATTGATAAACTACAAGACCGTGGGAAGTTTTTTGTAGACCCAGGAGAAGATATTTATGAGGGACAAGTGATTGGTGAAAACTCTAGAGGTGATGATATGACAATCAATATCACCAAAACCAAAAAACTTTCCAACGTTCGTTCTTCAGGTGCGGATGATAAAGCTAAAATTGTTCCAGCGATTAAATTTTCTTTAGAAGAAGCTTTAGAGTATATACAAAAAGATGAATATGTTGAGGTAACTCCAAAACATTTAAGGTTGCGAAAAATATTCTTAACTGAAGTTGAACGCAAGCGAAATAAAATTGCTTAAACTAAAAACCCTGAAATTTTTCAAGGTTTTTGGTTTTACGAAATGATTTAGTTTTGGTATCTGAATCACAAAATAAACTTATGAAAATAACTATTCAAACATTAAGCATAGTTTTACTTGTATTTTTCACTGGGTGCAAAGAGCAGCCTAAATCTGTAGACACTTCTTCGGAAATGAAAAAGGAAATAGCCACTACCAATGCTTTGGTTCCTGCATCTTGGATTGCGGGTCGAGTGAAAAAAGCAAAAAACAGATTAGGGCAAACAGAGGCAGGAAAAGTAGTGTGGAACGCTATGGAAGCCCATGGGGGTCTTGATACATGGTATAATAACGGTGCGCTTGCATTCCGTTTCAATTACCAACCTTTGGATGGAAGCACACAACGCGATAGTTACCAGACTGTTGATACTTGGAGCAATCGAGCGAAACATACTAGTACATCTGACAGTACAGCGCATTTTGGATGGAATGGCAAAACCTCATGGGTTCAGGCAAAAGATTCAACGGCTTTTGCCTATGATACCAAGTTCTGGGCGTTGACGCCAATTTATTTTCTGGGCCAGCCTTTTATTTTAGACGGACAAGGCGTTAACCTAGAGCTGTTACCGCAAAAAGTGTACAAAGAAAAGAACAATGATGTGGTCAAAGTGACCTTCGATTCAGGAACGGGCGATGCACCCGATGATTATTACATTTTATATTTTAATGCCGATTCACATCAGTTAAGTGTTATCCGCTATATTGTTTCTTATCCGGGTTATTTCAAAAAAGGTGAACATCTTCCCGAAAAGTTTATGGATGTTGACGAATTCAAAACTGTTGATGGAATAATTTTCCCAACACTCTTCAAGACCCATTGGCTTATCGAGAATGATATGCCCGGCGAATATATTACCAAAATTGAGGTAGGTGATATTGGTTTCGTTCAAAATCTGGACAGCAATTTTTTTGAAGCACCTGAAGGGGCCAAAATTATTGAGGGGATGTAATCTTCCAAAAACATATCTTTCAATTTATAGTTAGTCTTTTGGTACTTGATGTGAAGCCGCCGCCGCTGCGCCAACAATACCTGCCTGATTTCTCAATTCGGCAGGAATAACCGGAGTCTCAATTTTGATACATTCTTTATATTTATCAAAATCTTTTGAAGCCCCTCCTCCTAAAATGATGAGATCCGGAGCAACAATCAATTCCACATATTCCAAAAACTTATTGAAGCGCTTGCCCCATTGTTCGTACGTAAGTTCGTCGCGGGTTTTTGCTGAATCCGCTGCCCAAAGTTCTATCTTCTTATACTTTTTATAGGGAATCTGTCCAAGCTCGAAATTCGGTATCAACTCTCCATCAAAAAAAGCACCGCTACCCAAGCCAGTACCGATCGTAATCATAATTATCAAACCTTGCTTTCCTTTTCCTATACCATAGTTCATGGTAGCATAACCCGCAGCATCGGCATCGTTGACTACGGTTACAGGCAAGCCTGTGGCTTCGCTGAAAAGTTCTTTTACGTTCAAACCCAACCATTGCTTGTGAAGATTGCCAGGAGATTTGCAGATACCATGCTTGATTACTGTAGGAAAACCAACTCCAATAGGACCTTTATGGTCAAAGTGCTTCACGATTTCAGTCACTACCTTGACCATATCTTTGGGCTTTCTACCCTCAGGGGTCGGTATTCTGTGACGTTTCGTCAACATTTCGCCTGTAAGCGAGTTTACCAATGCTCCCTTTATTCCTGAGCCGCCTATATCAATTCCAAGTACTTCCATGGTTTGGTTTTGTGGTTTGCTGGCAAAAATAACAAAAACTTTTGGTAGCGCTTTCTTCTTTGTTTTACTTAAGAGGAGCCCTTAAATAAAACTTTGATATCTTCCATAGCCTTCCCTTTGATCAACCATGATATTCCAAACGGAATTATAGCTATTGTTTCTAATATAAATACGTCGTATTTAGTAATGTGAAATCCATCTTTAAAGAAACCTATGATTACCAACACAATTAATAAAGCTATTGCTGCCCAAACAATATTTCCACATAGGCGGTATATTTTATTGTTGACATCATTTTGACTACGTGTAAATTTATATTTGGCCATCCATCCCATGGTAAACATAAATATACCTGCAAAGACTAAATGAATTGTATTTT
>QILY01000293.1 GCA_003232155.1 Maribacter sp. | reverse complement strand
CAGATTTATTTACCAACATAAAAATTGGAAAGCCTCCCCATTCAGGAAGTTGGTGTTTTTTTTGTCCCAAGACTTTTTCGTACCAAGCTATAGACGTTTCAATATTCGCTACTCGAATCGCAACGGGGCCCATAAATTCATTTTTAATTTTTTTGCCCCGCTCATTTTCAAATCCGTTTAATCTCATCGTCCTGTAACAACTCCTCATTTCGTAAGCGTAGAAGAACTTGGGCCGTAGTCACTACATCTAATTCACAATAAGTAATAATGCGATCTATATCATTATCCTCATAATATACTTGGCGCACCATACTACCATCAATATCTTCTTTAGGCGAGGAAATTCCTAAAACATGGGCCATCAGTTTTAAAGAGGTGAAGTGTTTGTAATCGCCAAATTTCCAGAGTTCCATGGTATCAAGGTGTGGGATCTCCCAGGGTTTCTTACCAAAAAGATTGAGTTTGTAAGGCAGTTCTATACCGTGAATAATCATCCGCCTTGCGATATACGGAAAATCGAATTCCTTTGCATTGTGTCCGCAGAGCAAATGCTTGGCCGAACTAAAATGACTTCCTAATAAATTTTTGAACTCTTTCAACAATTTAGCCTCACCACCATGAAAAGTGGTTGCCCGAAATGTTCTTGTATCTCCCTTGATATTAAAATACCCTACTGAAATACAAATGATTTTTCCGAATTCGGCCCAAATACCTGCCCTTTCATAAAATTCTTCAGGGGTAAATTCATCTTTTCGTTGGTATTGCGATTTATGCGCCCAAAGTTCTTGTTTGGTACCATCTAATTGGTCAAAACTTTTTTCTTCTGGTACGGTTTCAATGTCTAAAAAAAGAATATGTTCTAAGTTGATTCTCTGCAACATCTAATTTTGCTTTAAAAAAAGAAATGCCCTTAAATGGTTAATAATAATACTATCATTTTTAATATTGAGGCCTAAATCAGTAAAAATCAACTTTACTGTTAGACTGTCATTTTTCGAAATGATGGTCAATTCTTCTTCTTCAGCTTCATAGAGATTGTCGCCATATTTCGTCAGGGCTTTTTTTAGTTTGTCTTTTATGGGCACTTCAATACAGATATTGCCATTTTCGTGGGATAAGAGTTCTAGTGTCAGGTTTACTGAATTGTAATACAATTCGAATTTTCCTATTCTAGTTTTCTTGGGAGTATAATTGGATAGACTAACTTCGGTCATATATTGGTAGGAGGCAATATCATAACTGCTAACTTGTTCTTGGTTAATATAATAGCTGGAATAATTGCCACGTAATGTATTATTATTTTCATTAGGATTTAAGGTGACACCCAAAGAGTCCAATACTCTTTTCGTATCGAACCACCCATAGGTTTCCGATTTGTCACTGGCTATAGTATCTTTAAAAATTTCTTTTATTGACATGCCGGTAATGTGATCCAGTTCGAAAACCGATTTTCGGTCGTCTAAATAATCGAGGATTGACCCCAATTGTTTGTACTGTCTTACGGTCGCCTGTCTATTATTTTCCTTTACGGCGTCGTACACTTTTTCAAATTGACGTATCTGACTGTTCTTAGATACGCTGAACACGCCCCAAGGCCCAAAAGAGGAGACCAGTGCCAATATAAAAAGTGAAATGGGCAGTATTTTAAGGCTTTTCTTCTTGCTCAGAAGCAAGTAAACGGTTATCCCTAGAATCCATAGGGCAATGACCAATACAAAATAGCGGTTTTCGGTCACACCGTAGTCTCCGATACGTCTAAAAATAGCTACAAACAATAAAACTACTAAAGGCAGAAGCAGTTGATAGAACCAAGGGTAAAATTTATTGATCGTCCATGATTTTATGGTTTTTTGGACTGGATTTATAATTACCTGTACCACAAGCCCCAATAGGGCAAGTGCCGTTACCAAATAAGAGACCCAGCCTTTGGGGAGCTCCCATTGGACCAAGATTTTAGAGCCGTAGGCATAAAGAATAGTTATGTACAACAGCACCAAAGGAATTAAAATAAACTTTACGAAAACCTCTAGGGCCTTGTTGAAACGAATCGGGGTCTCCTCCAATATGTTTTTTGGAAAATCGGACAAATAGATCCATGTATTTACAATGCCAATACACAAAACAAAGAGCTGGCCGTACCTCTTTCCGTCAATATCCATATCAAATAGGGCGTCTACTGCTGCCAATGCCAATGCAAGACCCAGGTACAGCACGTGTGAGAACAGGACACTTCGGACAATAGCTATACCAACGGATTTTAGATAGTTCCAATAGGCCGTCTTGTTCCATCTGCCGATAAAAGGCGCGAAAAATAGAAACAAATGTCCTGCAATGAAAAAGTGAAAAAAGCGAATGAAGTATTTAGTACTCCCGGAAAAAATATCAGTATCGGGCAAGTGCCAATAAAATAAAAATAAAAAGGCTAAAACAACTAATTTCAACCAAATCCATTTTTTGGGGTTCTTAAAACGTTCTATAAAAAACCGGGTGCTAATAAGCCAGCTTATGCCCAACACTAATGTTAAAAAAACCTTGGTTTGTTCTTCGGATGTGGGGGTTGAAGTGTCATTTAGAAGTTGTATGACATATAGTGTTCCGCAAATCGCCCATACGAGGGTTACTGGAAAACGTTTAAAAGCATTTATGGCCTTATTGGTGATTTCGTTAAGCGAGGGTAGATTCATCATAGGGTATATGAATTAAATATACGAACAAATATTTAGATATATGAATTGCCCCCCACCCTGTTTATGGGTGTTTATATTCTTTGACCAATTAGTGGCCCCCGACAAACGAAAACCGACCATTTGGTCGGTAAAGTTTGATCGCTCATTAGGCAATTTTGAATGTAATGTCAATAAAAACCACAGCTTTATCGACGAAATACAATTTGAAATTGCAAGAAAACGAGAAACTGGGCATACTGAGACCGGATGGTCTGTAATATTCAAAAAAGTGATTGTTGCTTTACGGGGCTTTCATGCTCCAAAAGCCACTTTTTGCGATGCAGACCGCCCGCATACCCCGTCAAGGACCCATCGCTTCCGATTACACGGTGGCAAGGCACAACAATCCATAAGGGATTTTTTCCGTTTGCAGCAGCAACGGCACGAGTTGCCTTTGGGTCTCCTAGCGTTTTCGAAAGCTGCATATATGAATTGGTTTTTCCGTACGGAATTCCCAATAATGCTTTCCAAACCTTTTTTTGAAAATCAGTGCCTTGAGGGTTAAGGTCTAAATTAAATACCTTTCGGGAGCCGTTAAAATATTCGTTTAGTTGGTATACCGCATCTTCTAAAACTTCTGGAATGATGTCCGTGATAGTTTCTTGAGTATTTAGTACAGAAATAGAACCTAAGCCATTAATATCACCTTCAATTTGAGCAATGCCTATAGGAGTTTGTATGTGTGCTTTTTCCATTACTTTATAATTTTATTCTTCTTTTTCAGGTGTAGACCCTTCCTTTATAACGCCACTTTGTTTGGCTCTGTGTTCCCAGTTTTTACGGGCTAAAACCTGCAAATCTGCTACATGATCATTTTCATCCATAATTTCTAGTCCCAATAAGGTCTCAATAACATCCTCCATACTTACTAAACCACTAACTGAGCCATATTCATCTACTACAAGCGCAATATGCTCTCTTTTAGCGATAAGAATATCGAATAGTTTAGGAATAGGGGTGTTTCTTTGGGCGATCAATACGTCACGTTTAATTTTAGAAAGAGGCATATCCCCATTTTGGGCTATAATTTCTTCTAAAATATTGTCTTTGAGTACGAAACCAGTAATATTATCTACAGTATCACTATAAACAGGAATTCTGGAATGACGGAGCTTAGGGTTTTCTGTAAAAAATTCTTGAATGGTTTTTTGTTCCGATGCTATTTTCATTACAGTTCTCGGGGTCATAACATCTTTAACCAAAACTTCATCAAAACGAAGTAAATTTTTAATGATGGTGGATTCCGATTTTTCAAAAACCCCATCTTCATGAGCGATATCAGCCATAGCGGTGAAGTCTTCACGACTTAAAACACTGCCATGATGCCCTTTTCCTCCTACCAATTTTGTAAATAACTGAAGTACCCAAAGGAGTCCGGTATATTTTAGTGCTAAAACCATTATTTTAAGAGTTTTTGACATGAAATTGGCTAATTGTCGCCAATACGTTGCGCCAATGGTTTTTGGAATAATTTCTGATGCCACTAAAATCAATATGGTCATTACTGTTGAAACAATACCCACCAATATATCTTCGGTTATGGCAAAACCAAAGATTGACCTTGTAGTATTGCCGTAAATTTCAACATAGGCAACTTTTGCTTGTACCCCGACAAGAATAGCGCCAACGGTATGTGCGACGGTATTAAGGGTAAGAATAGCTATTAATGGCTTGTCAACGTCTTTTTTAAGTTCTTCTAAGGTGATGGCATACGATTTTCCTTCTTTCTTTTTTAGATTAATAAAAGTTGGGTTAATACTTAACAAAACAGCTTCTAAAATAGAACACAGAAAAGAAAAGAAAATAGAAATTATGGCATAAAATATAAGAAGACTCATAAATGGGTTTTGATTGACTAAGTTACCAATTATATGCTTTACACTAGCAGGTTTAAGGTCTTATACCAATTTGACCATAAAATGACTCATTCAAACTCGTTCATTTTTTGTTCTACTTTTTTATTGTTAAAAGATTGTTGTTTAGACGGATTATCTGGGAATTAGGTTTTGAATTGATTGTAATTTACGGACTGTTGAATTGCTATTAATCGAACTCAGGTTGCGCTTTTTAATGAAGCTTTTACTAAAGCAGCCACTATTGCCGATGGTAATGCCACAAGTGAAATTACCTGTAACTAGTATTACCTCTCTCGTTAGTGCAGCAGGTTTGCACGATAAAATACTTGTTGCACTGCTTCGCGTACGAAAAGATTATATAAATTACGATTGGCTCTAGAAGGGTATACACGATTTGAAAGAAAGATAAATACCAATTGGTTTTTCGGGTCTGCCCAAACAAAAGTTCCCGTAAAACCACTATGCCCAAAGCTTTCCGCGCTTACTTCGGGTGTAGGGTATGCTTTCATAAATGGTAAATGGGTATTATCTAGATAAGGCTTATCAAAACCCAAACCACGTCTATTTTTGTTTTCGGCATATTGTACCGATGTAAACTCTTTTAAGGTTTTTTCAGAAATATACCTTTTGTTATTATAGCTGCCATATTGCACATACATTTGCATGATTTTTACCATATCGGTCGCAGTGCCAAAGAGACCGGCATTACCAGATATACCGCCTAACAATGAAGCATTTTCATCATGTACCCAGCCTTGGGTTAGCGTGTGTCTAAACAGGCTGTCTTTTTCAGTAGGTACAATGCGATTATGATACCGTTTTAGTTTTGGCTTGAAACCAAGAGTTTCTGCTCCTAATGGAGTATAAAAATTATCATGTAAATACGATTCGTACGATTGCCCCGTAAGCTCTTCAATGAGTTGTGGAAAAATGAGAAATGCCAAGCCAGAATATTTATATTTTTTCTCATCGCTCACCTTGGATTTATTAATCTTACGATACATTTTTCGGCGGAATGTATTTTTCACAAATAGGCCTTCATAGATTTGATTTTGAAAACCTTTACTCATTTTGTGTTTGACAAAGCGTCTTTTTAGTTTCCCGTTTTTAGTTAGTACTTCATTTAGAAAAACAATATATGGGGTTAGTCCGGCCTGATGAGCCAGAATTTCACGTAGAGTAATCTCTTTTTTGTCTTTTGTACGACGCCAAGGCTTCCAATATGTACTGAATGGTATATCTAGGTCGAGTTTGCCTTCATCCACCAATTTCATTAGCGCTGGCAATGGCCCCGTAATTTTTGTTACCGATGCTAAATCATAAATATCATTTAAAGAGACTTTTTGAACACTATCATACGTATGAAAACCATAGGCTTCATGAAAGATGATTTTGGCGTTTTTAGCTACTAAAACTTGAGCCCCGGGGAAGGCTTTATTTTTTATGCCATTTGTTATAATTGAGTCTACTTTAGTGTGGATATAAGTAGAATCTAAATTGACTTTTGAAGGATTTGCGTAATTAAGTCCGACTAGTGAAGAAATAGCAGTATTTGGCACGGAAGCCTCTTGAGTAAAGGCTGTGACACAAAATAAACCAATTAGTATTAAAAATAATTTTTGCATTTTTTGGAAGATACGTATTACACTCTAATCACTGCATTTCAGCTCGCCCACAGCTCACGCTGCGAACTATCCATACAATGAAACATCTTGTCCGGGATGGTTATATACATAAAACGCCCCTACATCAACTTTACGGCATCTTTAGCAAAGTAACTGGCAATAATATTGGCCCCTGCCCTTTTAATAGCTATTAGTTGCTCCATCATAACACTGTCATGATCTACCCATCCTTTTTCAGCTGCGGCTTTCAGCATGGCATATTCACCGCTTACTTGGTAAACAGCTACAGGCACATCAACCTCATTTCTGATTTCACGAACAATATCTAAATAAGCAAGCCCTGGTTTTACCATAACAATATCAGCACCTTCATCAATATCGATTTGAGCCTCGGTAATAGCCTCAAAACGATTGGCAGAATCCATTTGATAGGTTTTCTTGTCTTTGGGCACATTTTTTATATCAACTGGCGCTGAATCCAAAGCATCACGAAACGGACCGTAAAAGGCACTGGCGTATTTTGCACTATAACTCATAATGCCCGTATTGGTATAGCCTTCATCTTCAAGAGCCTCACGAATGCTTAGTATTCTACCATCCATCATATCACTCGGCGCTACAAAATCGGTACCAGCTTCAGCATGTGAAATGCTCATTTCAGCCAAAACTTCAGCAGTTTCATCATTTAAAATCTGTCCGTCAGTAACAATACCATCATGCCCGTATGAAGAATAGGGGTCTAAGGCCACATCGGTCATGACCAACATTTCTGGGCAAGCATTCTTAACTGTTTTAATTGCGCGTTGCATGAGTCCGTCTGCATTCAAAGCTTCAGTACCCTTATTGTCTTTAAGGTTTTCAGGTACTTTCACAAAAAGTAAAACAGCACAAAGTCCCATATTCCATAGTTCTTTGACCTCTTTTTCAAGATTGTCCAAACTCAACCGGTAATAATTTGGCATAGAGGCAATCTCATCTTTTACCCCTTTCCCTTCAACAACAAAAAGCGGGACCAAGAAATCACTTGGAGTAAGTATGGTTTCACGTACTAAATGACGGATTGCGGCATTTGAACGGAGTCTTCTATTTCTTCGGAGTGGAAACATGGTTTTATTTTATAGGATAAAGTTACTAAGATTATAGTTATTCGGAAGTCTTGTTTTCGTACCTCAAAGCTTCCATTTCTTCAACACAGTCAATAATTTGTTGTAAGTTTTCATCCAATCCATATTCTGCCCAAAGTGCTTTATCTTTTTTAAGTGGAATAGGGTTTTGGTCGCCGTTGATATAGGCTTTAAAAGAGTGTACCACGGGAGCATCAAAACCATCAATTTTTAAAATGGATTTCTCACCGGGAATACTATAATCATCTTCATAATCATAACAAAACACCAGTACTTTATCGCCAACTGTTAACCCAAGTTCATAAAAACAGTCCGTTGTAATGAATTTTTGGTTGGCATAGGTTTTGGCTCCCAATTCTTTTATTTTAAAAATATTCTCGATGGCTACAACACCTTTTTGAGCTGTATACAACGGCCCAGGCTCATCAGTTGGGGCTTTAATTTCGACAATTGTACCTGTAAAGGCCAAAGCAATCCCATCACCACAATTGCCTATAAAAGGCCCTGATTCTGACCACCAATAGGTATACCCTATAC